>JACCSV010000335.1 GCA_013812805.1 Sphingomonas sp.
GCGGCGCTTCCAGCGGAAGGAAAATCGACGTGACGATGGACCTGTTCGCCATACGGTCGGTGCTGTTCCTCCCGGCCTCGAACCCGCGGGCGATCGACAAGGCGCGGGCCTCGGCCGCCGACCTCGTCGTCCTCGACCTAGAGGACGCGGTGAAGCCGGCCGACAAGGCTGACGCGCGCTCCGCCGCGGTCCAGGCTGTCGCCGGCGAATGGCCGATGCCGGTGGCAATCCGTGTGAACGTCATCGGCAGCGACTGGCACAGCGTCGATGTCGATGCCGTCTCCCGCTCCGGCGCTGCCTTCGCCTTGCTTCCTCGTACGCCCTCCGCTCACCTGTTGCGCGGCGTGCGCGAAGCCATCGCGAAGCCGACGCTGGCGATGATCGAGACTGCGGCCGGAGTGCTGGCGGCGGCGCAGATCGCGCCGAAGGCCGCCGGGCTGATCGTCGGCACCAACGACCTGTCCGCCGACCTGCGCCTGCCCCAGGGCGCGGGGCGGCAGCCGCTGCAAATGGCACTGCAGACCACCGTCCTTGCCGCCCGGGCAGCCGGCATTCCAGTGTTCGACGGCGTCTTCAACGACCTCGAGAACCTCGACGGCTTCACCGCCCAGTGCCGCGAGGGCCGCGCGCTGGGCTTCGACGGCAAGAGCCTCATCCATCCGTCCCAGATCGAGCCCTGCAACCGCGCCTTCCTCCCCTCCGAACAGGAGGTCGACCGCGCGCGGCGGCTGGTGAAAGCCTATGGCGGCGGCGCCGAGCGGTTCGAAGGCCAGATGATCGAGCGCATGCATCTGGAAGCGGCGCGAAGGCTAATTGAGAGGGCCGCGCGGAGCTAGCGTTCGGTCCGACCCATTGCGGACGCTAGGCGATCCGGGCCTGCCGCTCGTCGAACGTGCATTCCTGCGCTCCAAGTCCCGTGCAGAATGGGTTCGAAAGTCGCAGACAGGGGATTAGGATGATCGACCGGCACAGCGTTCTCGGCGGAATTGTCACCCTCCCGCTTTTCAGCACCACGGCCGCACTGCTGCTCGCAACGACCGCGATGGCGCAGCAGGGCCCCGGTGGGCCGCCGCCCGGTCCGGCCACCAAGGTCCAGGCAGGCGAGCTCGTCGAAGCCTGGAACCCGCGGGTGAGCGCTGGCCCTCCGGGTGCCGCCTTCCCGGAATTCGACGGATGGAGCATGGGCCTGGCGATGCCGCTCGCGCGCTCCGAGCACGCAATCGCTGAAATGGACGGCAAGATCTGGGTGCTTGGCGGTTATCCGCCTGGGCGGCTCCCTTCCAACCTCGTGCAGGTCTACGATTCGGCCGCCAACCGCTGGTCGCTCGGCCCGACCTTGCCCCAGCCGATCCATCACACGCATGTCGCGGCCGTGGGCGGCAAGATCTACGTGCTCGGCGGCGAGATCGAAGGCGCAAGTACCGGACGGCCGGAGATCTTCGTGGCGAACGTCTGGATGCACGATCCGGCGGTCGGCGGGTGGGTGGCGCGTTCGCCGATGCCGACGGCTCGCGGCGGCGGCGGCAAGGCGGTGATCGACGGCAAGATCTACGTAGCCGGCGGCCGCCCGCCCGGTGGATCCGCCTTCGAGGTCTACGATCCGGCGGCCGACAAGTGGGAAAAGCTTCCGGATCTGCCGACCCAGCGCAACCACCTGGCCATGGCCGCGGTGAACGGGAAGATCATCGTCGCCGGCGGCCGCTTCGGGCCGGGGGCGATGAGCGAGCGGACCGATGCGGTCGAGATCTACGATCCGGCGACCCGCCGCTGGACCCGGGCCGCGCCGCTTCCGGCGCCCCGGGGCGGAATCACCGGCGCCGCCCATGCTGGCTGCATGTTCGTTTTCGGCGGGGAGGGCGAGCGGACTCACGTCCTTGGCCTGACGCCCACGGCTTATGGCTATGATCCCCGCGCCGACCGCTGGACCAGGCTCCCGGATCTCCCCATCGCCGTCCACGGCCTTAAGGGCAGCGCCGTGATCGGCGGCCGGATATTCCTGCCGGGCGGCGGGATCACGCTGGGTGGAAATTCCGGCACCAACGCGATGCAGGTGTACCGGCCGACGATGCGCTGCGCGTAGGGCCCTTTGCTCGCTCTGCACCCGGAACGGACAACTCCAATCATCTTCGGCGTGCCAGCGGCAAGCCTTGGCGAATCATGGCTGCTCTGTCATGGGCCGATATGGCCGGACCGATCGACGCTGCTGACATTCCGCTGGGCCTGACGTTCGACGACGTGCTGCTGCAGCCGCTCGAATCCAGCGTGCTTCCAAGCCAGGCCGACACCCGCACCCGCCTGACCCGCGAGATCCCGCTCAACATCCCGATCCTGTCCTCGGCGATGGATACGGTGACCGAAGCGGACATGGCGATTGCTCTGGCGCAACTCGGGGGAATAGGCGTGCTCCACCGCAATTTGAACGTCGAGGCCCAGGCTGCCGCCGTGCGCGTGGTCAAAAGGTTCGAAAGCGGGATGGTGGTCAATCCGATCACGATGCGGCCGGAGCAGTCGCTCGCCGAAGCCCTCGAATTGATGAACGCCAACCGGATCAGCGGCATCCCGGTGGTCGAAAAGTCCGGAAAGCTGGTCGGTATCGTAACCAATCGCGACGTCCGCTTCGCCGAGAACCCGAAGCAGCCGATCTCCGAGCTGATGACCCACGAGAACCTGGCCAAGGTCCCGATCGGCACCAGCCAGGAGGAAGCCCGCCGGATCCTGCACCAGCGGCGGATCGAGAAACTGCTGGTCGTCGACGAGCATGACCGTTGCGTCGGGCTGATCACCGTCAAGGATATCGAGAAAGCGGTCGCCGCCCCGCTCGCTACCAAGGACGGCGAAGGCCGCCTGCGGGTCGCGGCGGCTACCACCGTCGGCGACTCCGGCTTCGCGCGTTCGGAAGCCCTCATCGAAGCCGGCTGCGATTGCATCGTCATCGACACCGCCCACGGCCACAACCTCGACGTCGGCAAGGCGGTGGAGCGCGTGAAGTCGCTCTCCAACTCGGTGCAGGTGATCGCCGGTAACGTCGCCACCTACGACGCGGCGCGGGCGCTGGTCGATGCCGGCGCCGACGCAATCAAGGTCGGCATCGGCCCCGGCTCGATCTGCACGACGCGGATCGTCGCCGGCGTCGGCGTGCCGCAGCTCACCGCCGTAATGAATGCCGCTTCGGGGGCCAGCGGCATCCCGGTCATCGCCGACGGCGGCATTCGCACCAGCGGCGACATCGCCAAGGCGATCGCGGCCGGTGCGTCGGCGGTGATGATCGGATCGTTGCTCGCGGGCACCGACGAAGCGCCGGGCGAAACCTTCCTGTACCAGGGCCGCGCCTACAAGAGCTACCGCGGCATGGGTTCGGTCGGGGCAATGGCGCGGGGCTCTGCCGACCGCTATTTCCAGCAGGACATCAAGGATCAGCTCAAGCTGGTGCCGGAGGGGATCGAGGGCCAGGTGCCGTTCAAGGGCCCGGCGCGCGAGATCATCCACCAGTTGGTCGGCGGGGTGAAGGCGGCGATGGGCTACACCGGATCGAGCACCGTGGAAGATCTGCAGCAGCGCGCCCGCTTCGTTCGGATCACCAACGCGGGCCTCTCCGAAAGCCATGTGCACGACGTCGCCATCACCCGCGAAGCGCCCAACTATCCGACGCGCTGAGCGATGACCCCCGCGGCGCGGCTGCAGGCGGCGATCGAGATCCTCGACCAGGTGATCGAGGCGGCTCGAGAGGAGGGTGCGCCCGCCGACGCGCTCGTCACTCGCTACTTCAAGACCCGGCGCTACGGCGGCTCCAAGGACCGCCGCGCGGTGCGCGAACTGGTGTTTCGGGCGATCCGCCGCAGCGGCGAGCGGCCCGAGAGCGGGCGCGCAGCGGTGCTGGGGCTGGCGCGGGATGATCCGGCCTTGCTCGACTTGTTTGGCGAGCCGCGTGGCCCCGACGCGCTCGTCGATGGCGAGGCCGCAAGCGCCCACGCCATCGTGCCCGAATGGCTCGTAGCCGAGCTATCGGTGGGCGAGGACGAATGGCCGGCGCTAGTCGAGCGGGCCCCGCTCGACCTTCGAGTCAACATCGCCCGCGTCAGCCGCGAGGCGATGCTTGTTGCTTTCCCGGACGCTGAAGCGACGGCGATCAGCCCATGGGGCCTGCGCCTGCTCGCCGACACCCGCGTCGATGACCGGCCGGAGTTCTTGAATGGCCTCGTCGAAGTGCAGGACGAAGGCAGCCAGCTAGTCGCCCTCGTCTGCGATCCGCTGGACGGCCAGCGCATCCTCGACCTCTGCGCAGGGGCAGGGGGCAAGTCGCTGGCACTCGCCGCCGCCGCGCCCGGCGCAACCATTCTCGCCACCGACACCAACCGCGGGCGGCTTTCCAAACTTCCCGCGCGCGCCGCTCGCGCCGGCGCGGTGATCGAGCCGCTGCTACTCGACCCCGGCCGCGAGCTCGACCAGCTCGCCGACTGGCGCGAGACTGCCGACCTGGTGCTGGTGGACGCGCCCTGTTCGGGAAGCGGCACCTGGCGTCGCAACCCGGAATCGCGCTGGCGCCTGACCCCGGAGCGCCTCGATCGACTGGTCGCGTTGCAGCAGCACCTGCTCGATATGGGCGCCGAACTCGTCCGCCCAGGCGGCTCGCTGGTCTACGCGATTTGCTCGCTGCTGCGCCGCGAAGGCGCGGGGCAGGTCGAGCATTTCTTAGGCTCCCGTTCAGGCTGGGTCGCGCAGGACATTCTTGGCGATGTCGGGCGTTCGGAAGGTCCGGGTCGGTTGCTTACGCCGGGGCATGACCGGACGGACGGCTTTTTCGTCGCGCGGCTTATCAAGCCATGCTAGGAAAGCGCCTCGTGGATGGAGACTAGGATGCGGAATTCGATGCGTTTTCTGGTGGTTGGCGCAGCAGCCACGCTGCTTGCAAGCCCGGTGATCGGTCAACGTGCCGACAACCAGATCCTGCCGCGTTCGATCGAGCTGCAGCGCCAGGCGGCGGCGCAGCTGACCGCCGGCAAGCTGATCGAATCCGCAGAGCTTCTCGAAACCTCATTGGCAGTCGACCCGCGCAACCGCTCCGCCTTCGTCGACCTTGCCCGGGTCGCGCAGAAACAGCGATTGTTCGGCAAGACGATCCGGCTGACCACCAGGGCGCTGGAGCTCGAGCCCAACGACCTTGACGCAATTCAGGTGCAGGGCCAGGCTATGGTCGAGCTTGGCGCGCTCCCGCGGGCTCGCGAGAACCTGGTCAAGCTGCAGCGGATCTGCACCAGCGGCTGCAAGCAGGCGGATGTATTGTCGACCGCGATTTCGCGCGGTCCGACCGTCGCCCAGGCAAGAACGCCGGCGGCGGCCAAGACGAAGTCCGACTAGCTAAGCTCGCGCGCAAGCGCGACGTAATCGGCCACGCTCAGCGTCTCCGCCCGCCGCTCCGGATCAATCCCGAGCCGCGTCAGCGCCTCTGCCGCGCCGTCCACTTTCTTCAGGCTCGACCGAAGCATC
>JACCSV010000346.1 GCA_013812805.1 Sphingomonas sp.
TTCGACGTTCCGGACGACGCACAGGAGGCGTCGTACTTGGCGGCGTCGGAGAGGATCGCGAGCTTTTCCTGGAGGTCGAGCTGGGGCATTTGTTCTAGATATGTTCTGGCGAGCCGCGAGTCCAGACGGGCTTTGGCCTCACCCGCTTAGTCGGTCACCCAATTGCTTCAGCTCACCGGCCGGCGGCGCATGAATTTGCCGGAAAGCGGCTTCGACGAAGCTGAACGCTCCGAACAGCAGAAGGCCAAGCGCGACCGCGTAAAGCGTCGGCCCCGACAGGAAGTCGAGTGCCTGCTCCATTCCGCCAACCTCATCGGAGCGGCCGTCGATTGCGGCCCGGCCGATCATCGCGGCGACAATCAAGAAGATGACTCCCCGCGCCGCGTAGCCGATGCGGCCCAGCCATTTGACGAGAGGCGCCTTGGCGCGGTCGTCGAGCCGGCTAAGAAACGAGCAACTGAACGCCCTGCGCAACTGGTTGGCGCCCGCGGCGAGCAGCACGATCGCGGCCAAGCCCAGGACCAGGTGGCCGCCCGGCAGGTCAAGCACCGTGTCGGCCTGCTGCTCCGGGCTCCTGAGGGCGGACTGGCCGGCGAGCAGCAGCGTGACGGCCTTGTAGGATAGATACAGATAAATACTACCGGCGAGGCCCGCCCCAGCGCGCAGAATCAGCGCCTTCGTGTCCTCGCCCGGGTGCTCCATTCCGAACGCGGCATCGGCAAGGCGCCACAACCCGTAAGCGAGCATCCCGGCGGCGATGCCGAGCACGAGCAGCCGGCCGCTGCCTTCGTTCAGATAAGCGAGCGCGCCGGTCAAATCCTCCGTCCGCCCGGTACGCAGGACAAGCACTGCGACCAGCACATAGAGCACGCCGCGGCCAAGAAAGCCGATCCGGCAAAGCGTCAGGAAGTTATTCTCGCGGCCGAGCTCGCGTGCGCGATCGGCGGGGAGGTTCGTGCTCATTGCGGCGTCAAAACCAGGTGTCGCCCGATGCTTCTCAAACGCATTCTTTCTTCCCGTTTGTCACCGGCGAGAAGCGCGCTTTAGTTGTAAGGTTCCATTTCGGCGCGGAACCGCGTTGCACAATGATCGTTCGTTACGCACCCTAAACAGGGCTAGAGGGAGCTTCCTATGGTTGACGGCGATCGAGAGCGGGAACGCGATACCGAGCATACGACCATCATCGAGCGTGATACCGATCGTGGCGGCGGCGGCGGCGTCCTTGCCGTGGTGCTTCTGATCATCGTCGTCCTGGTGCTGCTGTGGGTATTCCGCGAGCAGCTCGGAATGGGCGGCGGAGACACCAATATCGAGGTGCCTGACCAGATCGACGTCACCGTTACGAACCAATAGCAATTACGCGGGGATGGCGGCGTTCATCGCCGACCCCGACTTATCGCGCGCGGTAGGCAAGTCCCGCGTGCAACGGGCGCAGCTCTCATGCGGGAGCTGCGCGCGTTTGAGTTTGCGCCACCGACGCTCTAACCGGCGATCATGACGGCTGGTTACCTCAGCGGCTTCGGCAGCCATTTCGAGAGCGAGGCGATCGTGGGCGCGCTTCCCGTCGGGCGCAACAGCCCGCAGCGCCCGGCATTCGGCCTCTACACCGAGCAAGTATCGGGCACCGCCTTCACCGCGCCGCGACACGACAACCGACGAAGCTGGCTGTACCGGATGCGCCCAACCGCCGACCATCGCCCGTTCGAACCTTATGCCCGAGCGCCGCGGTTCGCTGCTGCGGCTGACGGCGCGCCGCTTGCTCCCAACCGCTTGCGCTGGGATCCGCCCGCCGACCTGCTCGACAGCACCGACTTCGTTGATGGCCTAGTGACGATGCTGCACGCGCGCCTGCCCGAGGAGCTCGAAGGCTGCGCCGTGCACTTGTACCGCGCCACCCGAAGCATGGAGCGGCGGGTGTTCGTCGATGCCGACGGCGAGCTGCTGATCATCCCGCAGCAGGGCGCGCTGCTGATCCGAACCGAGCTTGGCGTGATCGAGGTGGCGCCGGGATCGGTGGCGCTGGTGCCGCGCGGGATCAAGTTTCGCGTCGAGCTGCCGGACGGCGAAGCGCGCGGTTATGTCGCGGAGAATTACGGCCTGCCCTTCCGACTCCCGGACCTGGGGCCGATCGGCGCCAACGGCCTCGCCAATCCGCGCGACTTCGAAACGCCCGTCGCAGCTTTCGAGGATTCCGACGAGCCGACCGAGGTCGTGCAGAAATATCTCGGGGCTCTGTGGACGACGACGCTCGATCATTCGCCGCTCGATGTCGTTGCCTGGCACGGCAATTACGTGCCGTGGCGCTATGACCTTGAGCGCTTCAACACGATCGGAAGCATCAGCTTCGATCATCCCGACCCGTCGATCTTCACGATGCTGACCAGCCCCAGCAACGTCGCCGGCCGAGCCAATGCCGACTTCGTCATCTTCCCGCCGCGCTGGATGGTCGCCGAGGACACGTTCCGCCCGCCCTGGTTCCACCGCAACGTGATGAGCGAGGCGATGGGGCTGATCTACGGCGAATATGACGCCAAGGCAGAGGGCTTCGCACCCGGCGGCCTCAGCCTGCACAATTTGATGAGCGGTCACGGCCCCGACCTCGACAGCTGGCGCAAGGCGAGCAAGGCCGAGCTCCAGCCGGTCAGGATCGGCGGCACCATGGCGTTCATGCTCGAGACCTGCTGGCCCTATCGGCCGACCCGCTTCGCGTTGGAGCGCGCGCAGCCGGATTACGACGAAGCGTGGGCGGGCTTTCCCAAGGCCAGGCTGCCGTGAGCGGGGTCAACGCGACTCACAATCCTGCGCTGGCTGGCTGGGTCGACGGAAGCCAGGCCGGGAGCGATTTTCCGATCCAGAACCTGCCGCTCGGGATCTTCGCGACACCGGGGGAGCCGCAGCGCCCGGGCATCGCCATCGGCCACTAAATTCTCGATCTGTCCGCCATTTCCGACCTGCTCGACGAGGATTGGCGCGAGGACCTCGCCAAGCCCGTACTCAACGCCTGGCTGTCGCGCGAACCGGCTGACCATTGCGCGTTGCGCGAGAGATTGGCCGAGCTGCTCAGCGACGAGCGCTATCGCGGCGATATCGAGCCGAGCCTGATCGGCCAGTCAGAAGCCACGATGCACCTGCCGTGCCTGATCGGCGACTACACCGATTTTTACGTCGGCATCCACCACGCGACCAATGTCGGCCGGCAGTTCCGCCCCGACAATCCGCTGCTTCCAAACTACAAATATGTGCCGATCGGCTATCACGGCCGGGCAAGCTCGGTGCGGGTGTCCGGCGAGCCGGTGACGAGGCCGAGCGGGCAGCGCAAGCCGCCCGAGGCGG
>JACCSV010000028.1 GCA_013812805.1 Sphingomonas sp.
ATCGCAAGCGCTTCGTCGACCGCCGCGGCGAGCCCTATCGAATAGCTGGACTCGTCGCGGATGTGGGTGTCGTAGATGCCGCCGCGAGCGCCCGCTTCTCTCGCCAGAGCGATCACCTCGTCGGTCTTGGCGAAGCTTTCCGGCGCATAGAAAAGCCCGGTGGACAGTCCCATCGCTCCTTCGCACATCGCGCGAGCGACCATTGCCCGCATCCGCGCCATTTCGGCCGCCGTCGGCGCCCGGTTCGCTTCGCCGAAAACCTGCTTGCGGATCGCACCGAACCCGGCGTGGGCGGCGTAGTTGATGCCGACGGGCTTGGTTGCGGCGCTGCCCAGAACGGCGGCGATGTCCGGATCTCCAGCGCCGTCATTGCCGATGAATGCGGTGGTGACGCCTTGCAGCAGGAAGGCCGGGATGAGTCGGGCACCGACATCGTTCGAGCGTAGATCGCTGGCCATGTGCGTGTGCGGATCGATGAACCCTGGCGCAACGATCATTCCCCGGGCGTCGATGGTTCGCCTGGACGCGACGCGGGCATTGCGCGCGACCGCGTGGATTCGGTCGCCATCGACGGCGACGTCGCCGTCGAACGGCGCATCCGATCCGGTATAAATAGTGCCGCCGCGGATCAGCAGGTCGACGCTTGCAAGGCGCGGCGTCGCGCAGTCCGACAGCAGGATCGCCGCGGTTGCAATGAGCGCTCGCCCGATCAGTCGAGTCACGAGGGCGCGCTTCCAAGCCATGGCGGGATGATGTCGCCGTCGATCAGCGCCTCGATTTCCTGGCGTTTGCGAACCACGGCCCAGTCGCTGCCGTTGACCAGCACTTCAGCGGCAAGCGGCCGCGAATTATAGGTGCTGCCCATGGTCGCGGCATAAGCGCCGGCGGTTCTAATGACCATCAGCTCGCCGGCCTCGACCCGGTCAATCGCGCGCGCCCGCGCAAAGGTATCGCCGGTTTCGCAAACCGGACCGACGATATCGGCGACCATGGTATCGTCGTTCGGAACCACCGCTTCGATGCCGTGCCAGGCGTCGTAAAGGCTGGGGCGCATCAGGTCGTTCATCGCCGCATCGACAATCACGAATGGGCTGCTGGCGCCCTCTTTTATGCGTATGACTCTGGTGAGGAGAACGCCGGCGTTGCCGACGATCAGCCGGCCCGGCTCGAACACCAGCCGCAGGTCCCACCCACCAGCTATTCGACCGACCAGGCGCGCATAGTCCGCCGGGCTCGGCGGCAACGGCGCATCGGGGTCGTAGGGGACGCCGAGGCCGCCGCCCAGGTCCGCAACCGAAATTCGGTGACCCGCCGATCTCAACTCGCCGATCAGATCGCCCAGCCGCCTGAACGCCGATTCCAGCGGCTTTAGGCTGGTGAGCTGGCTACCGATGTGAACGGCGACCCCTTGCGCGTCCAGCCCGGGCAGCTCGCGCGCCCTGCTGAATGCGGACATCACGTCGGCAGTGCTGATTCCGAACTTGTCGCGCGCTGCGCCGGTCGAAATCTTGGCATGAGAGCCGGCCGCCACGTCAGGGTTGATCCGGAAGCTGACGGGAGCAATCCGGCCCATCGAGACGGCGATTTCGGACAGCATTTCCGCTTCGGGGAAGGATTCGACGTTGAACTGGAACACGCCGCCTTCGAGCGCCAAAGCCATCTCATCGGCGGTTTTTCCAACTCCCGAAAAGACGATCTTGTCGGCGGCGATGCCGGCCGCGCGCGCTCGGCGATATTCTCCGCCGGAAACGACGTCCGCGCCGAGCCCTTCGGCCGCCAGCGTCGCAAGCACTGCTGCATTGGGATTTGCCTTTACGGCAAAGGCGACAAGGGGCTCCTTGAGCGCGGCGAGCGCAGTTTTCATCACGCGCGCGTGTCTCTGCATTGTCGCCGTCGAGTAGACGTAGACCGGGGTGCCGACTTGCTCGGCAATCCGCGGCAGCGGCACCTCCTCGCAATGCAAGACGCCGTCGCGCAACTCAAAATGGTTCATGCGGTCACCTCGCGCGGCACCGCTCGTTAGCCGACAACGGGTTCGAGGATGCGTATCCTGCCCATCGTCGCGTCGATCTCGGCGCGGGCACCGACCGGCAGGCTGAACTGATCGTCGACATGGCCGAACAGGGCGCCAGCGAAGGCTGGCACGCCGAGCGGCTGCAAATGCTGCCTGAGCACCTGCGACACCGTAAATCCGCCGTAGGATGGCCCCGTGCCCCGGCAATTGGTGCATTGACCGAACACCACGCCCGCGACTCGGCGGAGCACGCCGGCAAGGGCCAGTTGCGTGAGCATCCGGTCAATCCGGTACTCGGCCTCGTCGACATCCTCGAGAAACAATATCGCTCCGTCGAAGCTCGGCAAGTAGGGCGTGCCCATCAGCGCGGTGAGGACAGTCAGATTGCCGCCAAGCAGCCGCCCGACCGCCTTGCCGGGACGAATCGTTTGCGTGCGCCAGTCGCGCTGCACGAGCCGGTCCTCGGTCGCGATCGGGTTGCGGTAGGTGGGGGTCTCGCCGTCGAAGACGAGGCTCTTGAACCAGTCCCAGGACAGCTTCCCCCAGGGGCTGCCGGCATTCGGACCGTGAATGGTCGGGAAGCCCGCGCGCGCTGCAAAGGCTAGGTGCAAGGCGGTGATGTCGCTGTATCCGATCAGCAGCTTGGGGTTGGCGCGGATCACGTCGAAATTGAGATGCGGCAGGATGCGGGCGGACCCCCAGCCGCCGCGCACGGCGAGCACCGCCCGGACGCTGTCGTCGGCATACATTGCGTTGACATCGGCCGCCCGTTGCTCGTCCCTGCCGGCGAGATAGCCGTAGCGCGCTAGGAGATGCGGCGCCGCCTTGGGGACTAGGCCCATCGCGCTCACCGCTTCCATCGCCAGCTGAAGATCGAAATCCTCGGCGACAAAGCTCGCCGGCTTGATCAAGCCCACGGTATCGCCCCGCCGCAGCCGCGGCGGCTTTGCTCCGGGCCTTTGCGCGCTCGCAAGATCAGCGGGCAATGTGGCTGCAGCGGCGATTGCGGTGAAGGCCAGAAGTGCCGTGCGCCTGTCTTGCATCTGCCATTCCTAGCACAGAAATCAGCAGCCGCGACCCGCGAGCTGTCGTCAAGGACTCAGACAAGATTTCATTCCGGTGCTGGGCTATCTGGACAACCTGGTCATCGTGCCTGGCGGAATCTGGCTAGTGGTTCGGCTGATCCCCGCACCGTTGGTCGCGGAGTTGAGGGAAGAGGCAGCCAGGCGGGCTGAGCGGCCAACAAGTTAGGCGGCTGCGGCCATAATCGCACTGGTCTGGGTGGCCGTCGTAGTTGGCCTCGTCTGGCTGTACTTTCGATGGAACACGGGACACTAGCGCCCACCGCGCTTGCCGTGACAGCGTCCCGCCAGGACATTGTTGCGGGCGAAGCCCGCCTGGCCGCATTTTTTACGTGAGAGAGAAGTTGATGAGATGTGCCTGCTGCCCTGAATCCGAGTGGTGGTGGTTTCGCTGGGCTTTGGCCGCGCAGCCGTTGCTCGCGGTGGTTCTCTATTGCTGGGCCGATGGCGCGTAATGTTCATATGTCCGCGTTCAGCGGAAGATGGCGGCTTCCGAAGCGGACGGTCAGGGATGATGGTGTGTTTCACTAACAGCAGGCGGAAGTTCCCGAACATGACGGCAATGATAACTCTGCTGGTCTCACTGGGGCTGATGGCCTGTGGTTCCCCAGAGCCGACGACGCCGTATCTAGCTCCATCCGGTCTGGCACAGCCCGCGCCTGCCGAGCCGCAGCCGCAGCCGCAGCCGCAGCAACCTAGCACCGAAAGTCTGACGAATAGGCTGGAAGCATTGGACCGAGCTGTTGCACGATGGCAGGGCGCCTCTACTCTCCGCACCGCGCACGAAGCTGCCGAGGAGGCAAGGAATCTCGTCGTCGGCTCGTCTGGCCCATTCTACGGCGATGCGAACGGAGACGGGAGGATTTCGGGAGCGAGTACTCTCGTCATCCTTCCTGGCCTCAAGGGTGAAAGAAGCTTGGCTCGTCGTGACGACAATGCCTGTGTCGTAGCCGATGTCCTGGGTGGCAGCTGGCGAGAACCGGCAAAGCGCTGGTCGGAGCTGCAAAACGCGATTGCACGGTGGACTGCTACTGCAAACACCTTCCCTTCGTTGCCGAGCCATCCACAGCGAGTAGTCGGGTGGGCGTCACTCACCTTGAGTTCTGCCAGCCTGGCTGAAGCACAAGAATATGCAAGACACGCGCAACTGCACGTCGATATATCGGTCCGCGCTGTCAAAAACTGTCGCCGTGTAAGGCCGTGAGCCTTCGGAAGAGCGGACACTCGCACGATCAACCTACCGGCGTGGCCTCGACAAGTTTGATCGTGCTGGTGTCCCGGGCTGAGGTCGATGCCGACCCCTTCAGAGCCTGACGGATAGAAAGCGATGTTCCGCCCGGTGCCGACGCCGGCATCCATTAGCCGCCCGCTCAGTCCCTCAAACAGCAGCGGCCGAATCGATCGATAGCGCCCAAGTTCGAACGGCAAATCGATCAGATCGTAGAAGGGAGCGATCCGCTGGTACGCACGAAGAGAGCGCTCACTGCTGCCCGGCATGGTGTTCACTTAGAGGATAACGGCGACGCAGACAGCAGATCAGGGTGCCGACACCAACGCGCACAGCTTCCCCAGCGCGGGGTCCGGGGATAACGCGGTAGCTCAGTCATGAGCGCCACCCCCTCGGCGGGAGGTTTAGGGCGGGGCTGGCAACTGGCGCGCTGGTCTGCGCCGGTGGAACGGTCGCTGCAGCCAGGCAAAGTCATGTCGCCACATGGTGCGGAAAAGCAGCCAGAAACCGGTGGCCGCAAGCCATACCATCGCGAAACCGACAGTGATGATCAGTGGGTGGTTGAAGCTGGTTCGCTCCGAATAGTCCATGATGTGGAGCATCCAGAAGAAGTCCCACCAGCGCCATGTGTCGTTGCGGCGTTCGAGCAGCTCGCCGGTCGAGCCGGAGACATAATAGCTGCTGTTGCGGGCATCGTCGAAGTCGACCCGCCAGATCGGCAGCTCATGGGTGCGCACAGCAAATGTGAGGCCGCTGAGCGGTGCAACCGCCTTCACCGCCGCCCCGCCGGGATGGGCGGAGCGCGCGACGGCGGTTGCCGTCGCCTGGTCGACCGCAACGGGGCTGCCATCGGCGGCGCTGAACAGCCGCACGCCTTGCCCGGTCGTGACCTGATAGACGGTCGCTTGTGGCAAGCTGCGGAGACCAAGACCAGTGACCGGCTCGCCGCTCAGCGCCTGCTGAACGCGCGGCCAGCCTGTCGATCCCGTGGGCAGCGGCGGAGCGGGCGTTTCGGCGATCGGGCCGCCGGCGACTTCGTCCATGTCGAGCAGCGCCATCGCCGTTCCGCTGATCGCCCAGAGCAGGAACTGCAGGCCGATGACGAGGCCGACCCACTTGTGGATTCGGCGCAGCCAGATCGACTTGATCTTCACGTCCGCACCGCTTTCTTCTTCCTGTGGAACGAATAGAGGAGCAGCCAGGCGCCGGAGAGCACCACCAGCACTGCTCCCCAGGTGAAGACGCGAATCAACGGGTTGTTGACGTTGTCGCGCGTCCAATAGTCCATGATGTGCATCATCCAGACGAAGTCGAAGATGCGCCAAAGCTCGTGCCGGCGGGTGACCAGATGGCCAGTCGCCGGCGAGAAATAGAGCGTCGGCTTGTTCCAGTGATCGAACTCGACGCGCCACAGCGGCGGCTCGCGGCCGCGGATCTCGCCGGGGATGTCGGTAATCAGCGCGGCGGAGGCGATCGCTTCATTGCCGGTGTAGGTCGACTTCGCGATCGAGCGGATCTCGGCCTCGCTGGGCGGGGCGACGGGCGTCCCACTGACGGCATCGACAACCTTTTCGCCGGCTGATGTCGTCAGAACATAGGCTGGTCGTTCGCGAACCCACGCCAGCCGAGCACCTCGTGCGCCACTCTCGGCGGCGAGCGCGATCGGATCGTGGAGCTGGGCAACGTCCGCCGTATTCGAGCGCGGGTGGCGGATGAGATGATCGCCGTGGATGAAGTCCAGGTGAACGGCGGTCATGTAGAGGCCGCTCAACGACCAGATGACCACCTGCAGCCCGACGAACAGGCTCAGCCACTTGTGGGTCTTGCGGGCTACGACGTGTGGTCGCATCGGCTGGCGCGGGTTCCTGGCGGGTTGCGGGAGATTGGTCACCCTGGCGGCGTGCGGCCGCAAGGGTCTTGAAGTTCATCTGACCTCGAAGCGGAAGCTGCCGTTGTAGTCAACGCCGCGCGCCGTAGCTTTCCAAGCGACCGTGTACTGACCGGGTGCGACCCCTGACAGCGGCAGCGAATAATGCTCCGCCTCGCCCACGGCCCTGACCATCATCGCCATCGCTCCTTCCGGCCCGCTCACAGTCACTTCGCCGAGCCGCGCCGGCGGGGAGAAGTGGAAGACGAGTTCGTCGACCGGCGCCTTCACTATCGAGCCGGCAGCGGGCCTGGACCAGGCGAGGATGGACCCCGCGGCCGTGCTTCGTGTAGGCTGGTCAGCGGCCGGTGTGTTGGTTGCTTGACTGGATGTATTTGGAGCGCCCGCCGGTGCCTCGGCTGTCGAGTTCACAAGCGAGTCCCCTTGGGCGGCATTAGCGACTTCATTGCTCCCGCCCTTGTTGGCGCAGGCGGCGCTCGCGAGCAGCACCAAGGCTACGGCTGCGCTCCTCAAACTGCACGTCATGTCCACCTCCTGTGGTGTTCGAAGGAGACGACCGACCTGACGTGTGAAATCCAGGCGGTCGCCTCCTTCAATGCGCGGAGCGGGGTTACTGCATGTTGTTCATATCGTGGCCTGCGTGGGGATCGGCTGGCTCTGCGGCCTTGGGCGCCGGCTTGGGCGCCGGTTTGACCACAGGCTTTGTCGTGTTTGTCTCGGCAGCCTTCGGCCGCGACTCTGCCGCGGGCGCGGAGCTGGTCTGCGCCGGGGGTGCTGCCGTTGGCACAGTTGCTGCACTTGTTTCGTTCGCACTCAGCATCGCCTCGAGCTTGCTGATCTCCCTCGACTGATCGGTTTTCGTCTTCTCCGCCATGGCTCGCACGTCCGGAGTCGGGTTCTGCGCGAGAACAATGTCGGACATTGCCACAGCGCCTCGGTGGTGCTCGATCATCTTGCGGATCCAGGTGTCGGATGGGTCGGCTCCGACGGCAGCCGCCATCGCCTGATGCATCTGCCCCTCGGCCTGGGCGAATGGATTGTTCGGGTCGGCCATCGCCATGTTCATGTCGTTGGCTGCCACGATTTCGTTCTGCGCGGGCTCTTCGTTGCTGCCGCAGGCGGCGACCAGCAGCGCCATCGCACTCGCGGCGCCCATCAGAAATGTTTTTCTCATCTTTTCCTCCTTCGTGGGATAGTTCGAGCCCCCGCTCAATTCAGGTTCGGCTGAAGGTCAGCGAGGTAAGGTCCAGAGTGAACCGTTCCGCTCCCTTGGGCCGCTCAAGCTTCGCTGCGAACAGCATCATTGTCCCGCGCGCACTCTCGGGCAGGTGAACGTCGCCCTTGGCGTCGGTGCTCAGATGCTGCCGCTTGCCGTCAGAACCGACCAGATCGATCGGATAGTTTGCGAGCGGCTCCCCCTGGGCGAGCAAGCGAAAGTGGTTGGCCATGGTGCGATGGCCGACGAACTCGAGATGGGCGCTGAAGCTCCGCCCGGCCGCCGAGCGGTCACGGCAGGTCTGCACGCATACCAACGTCTTGGCGAAGCGCCGCGACGACACCTTCCAGGTTCGGGGCCGCGGCAGAGCGTCGACCGCCGCGGCTGCCGCGGGTAGGAAACGATATTCTTCGAGGATCAGGGGAATGCGATCCTCCGCATATTCGACGTCGCGCGGCTTGGAGGCGACGCCGACCGCGAGCAGGCCCGCCGTCGCGCCGGTCACCTCGAGATTGAGCGCCTTGGCGCCGGCACCCGCAATTCGCACCCTCGGACTGCCCGCTCCGATCGCGTTGACGCGTTCCGCGCGGTCGGCGGTGACGACGATCTCGGGCGTCGGAAAGCTTGACCCGACGGTTGCCTGGATGGCGACCGTCCCGGCGCGCGGGGTCGTGAACTGCTCGGGTAGGAGGAAGAAGTCATGTGCGGCGGCTACCGACGCGTACGCCAGTGCTCCCACGATGCTTATTCCGACCAAAAGCCTTCTTGCCATTTTTCCTTCTCCTACTCGGGGCCCTAACGGCGCGGCGTCGCCGGCGTTGCGGATCCGATGTTCTGTTCGATCTTGGCCTTCATCTCCGAAGTGAGGACTGCCGAGACGCGAGGCAGCGTTTCGTTGCCTAGGCGGCCATTCCTGTCCATGTCCTCCAGCAGCCACTTCATTTCGGCGATCTCGCGGACCTGGGCCTCGATGATCTCGTTGGCTAGCCTCTGCACCCGCGGGTCCCGGATGTCGGACTTTCGCGCGTTGTTGATGGCGATCGAGTGGTGCGGAATCATGGACTTCATGAACTGCTCGTCGCCGATCAAGGTCTGGCTCCGGTTGATCGCCAGGATCACGGTCCCGACAACCACTGCGCCGATCAACACTGCCAGCTTTACGGCCCCGCCCCGGACCATTGGCCACATGAAGCCGAGCATGATGATCGTCATGACGCCGCCCATCACCAGCGACGAAACAAGACGGGTCAAGCTGAACGTCGCGTGGTCGAAGCTGTGACGAGCTGGTACATCAGGAAGAACATCGCGACCACCGATGTTGTAATCATCGCCGCGAACTTGCCCCAGGACACGGTCATCATTTTATCGTGCTGCTCCATGCTGCTCCTCCTGTTTAAGTTACTTCAACGACACTCCGTCTTTTCACCAGTTCATATGCTCCATGCCGTAAACCAGCGCGCCGCCGAACCAGCCCTGCACCGCAATCGCGATCGTCATCACGGTTAGCGACAGGATCATGCCCGCGCCGCGGTCTTCCCATGGACGGCGCCACGCCCACACAGCCAGTAAGAGGCCGCCCACGCCCATCGCGGTTCCCAGCCAGCGATGGACCAGCAACAACCTATCGCTGTCGACGAGCTCGAAACCGGCATTGAACCAGCCAAGCAGCGCCGCAATGGGTGCGACGATGCCGCCGGCCACGACCAGGAACTGGACGGGCGCACCGAACGCTGGACGCCGTCTGCCGACCACGGCCGTGAACAGGGCCGCCGGGAAGAAAGCGATCGGAAAGTGGATAATCATCGGATGAAACGCGCCGAGCCACAGCAGCGTGCGTTCAAGGACGCTCATGTCGGATCGATCCTTCGGCTCCATGCTCATGCCGTGCATGCCGTCCATGCCGACAGAAGGCGTCATGGTGTTTCCGCCCGCCTGACCGGTCGGGGCAGCCTGGAGGACGTTCGCCGATTGCTGCTCAGCGGCGGCCGCAGCTGCTGCCGCGGCAGCGCGCTGCCTCCTGTGCTCCTCATGCGCCACCGCCGGAGCCGAGACTACAGCCAACGAAGCCCAGAGAAGCACAAAGACAACAGCCACTTTGCGCCACGAGAAGCGCCACCCCACACGCGCCCTCACTGCGCCTTCGGCTTGCGGCCTGAGTTGTGCATCATGGTGATCTTCCATCGACCATTCTCCTTTGTGAGAACGCTGGTTGCGACGCCGAGCCGTTCAACGACTTCGCCGCTCTTCGTCTCGATCCGGTACTTGTAAGTCTCGATCGCGTGCGCCGCGGCCGGGCCGAGCAGATGCACGTCAACCTTGTAGTCGGAAAATTTGAACGACTTGAAGTGGCCGAGCTCGGGGCCAAGATGCTTCGCCAGATAATTGGCGTAGCTGCCTTCCGTGCCGCCGGTCTCGAAAACGGTCGAGTCTGTCGTGAACAGAGCTTCGGTTCCGGTCGCATCAAGCCGCTCGATCGCTCCCTTATACTCCGACAGGACCGAGCGCACCGCCGTTTCGTCGTCGCTTTGAGCAACCGGTCGAGCCGCCGCAGCCGCCGGCTGGATAGCCGAAGCGTGTGCAGTCAAAGGCTGCAGGGTCAGCGCAATCACCATAATTGAGAACATCACTTTCATCGTCTTTCTCCTCCCATTGTTAGAACCAGAAGCGGATGCCGGCGACGAGGCTGAGGCTGTCTGAGTCCTCCCCCTCTTGCTGGAGGTAGCGGGCGGTGCGGCCGAAGGCGCGGCTGTATTCGACGCCGAGATAAGGCGCGAACTGGCGGCGGATGTCGTAGCGCAGCCGAAGGCCTAGCTCGATGTCGGACAGGCCGGCTCCGACTCCGATCGACCGGCTGTTCTGCGCCGCCAGATTGACCTCGGCACGGGGCTGCAGGATCAGCCGCTGGGTAATCCGCTGATCGTACCAGCCGCTGGCGCGAGCCATTAGCTCGCCCTTGTTCGACAGGAACAGGGTCCCTTCGACGTCGAAAAAGCTCGGCGCCAACCCTTCCAGCGCCACCGTCGCATAGACGCGCGAGGCCAGGCATAGGCTTTCCATCGACGCGAAGCGCGACGTCGCCAATCGTCAGATCGATGTTGGCACCGCCAACTTGCCTCAGCGGCCGGACGATCCCCCCGAGAGCGGCTGCGCCCAGGCAGGATAGAGATTGGAGAGACCGAGGCCCACTCCGCCAAAGGTCGCAGCGCGGAAGAAGTCGCGCCGCTTCAATGCGATCATTTCAGACATGGATGTTCCTGTGCAGGCACTGTTCGCCAGGCGTGGACTGGCGCCGCCGGCCGACGGCGCCAGCTTTCACACTTGCTTACTGCTGATACTGTTGATGGGGTGCAGCGGCAGGCGGGTTGGTCTCAGGCTTCATCATCTGAGCCTGCCCGTTGCCACCGTTCATCATCGGGTGCCCACTTTGGAACCCACTTCCGTGCGTCATGGACATCATCATCCCGTGCATCTTTAAGCACTCGGAATGATCCATCATGCCAGCAGTCGGGCGGGCGGTGTCGGCGGGGGCCGGCCCAGCCTGCGCGTATGCCGCTGCAGGAATGGCGATCGCTGCTGCGATCGCGGTCGGTATTTTCTTCATTTCCGTCTCCGTAAAATCGAGTGATTCGTCGATTTCACGCAACTCGGGGAGGTGGAGTGGCGATCTCAGGCGGAAGAGCGACTAGCAAACTTGCAAGCGGCTGCGATCCCATTGGGCTGAGAAGCGCCGCTGGTTTTGACACGGCGAGAGAGGCTGGGGCCACGGCCATACACATGGCAACGCAGCAGTTCATCGCAACTGCAACATCCTCTTCGCTAGTGGATCCAGTCTCACAATGCCCCGCTTGCATCATTTGCGAATGATGGTCGGGGCCAGCGTAGGCTTCGCCGGCGCGAGCGACAGTCGGCGCGAACAGCACCGTTATAGCGACCATGGCCGCAAAAAGCTGTCGAAAGCCCATGATCGGAGGATATGCGCTTATTCGCTCGGCCCTTCAACCACCTCGACTGGCCGAGGTCGGTGGCGATCTTGGTCACGTCTTGAGGCTTGAGATCGCCTTCTTCGAACGCGTCGATCTGGTTCTTCATTCGGCGAAGGTTGAAGAAGAGCTTCTTTTGGGCGGCGGTGGTGCCCATCTTTACCAGGCTCCACGAGCGCAGGATGAACTCCTGGATCGAAGCGCGAATCCACCACATCGCGTAGGTCGCGAGGCGGAAGCCGCGGTCCGGCTCGAACTTCTTCACGCCCTGCATCAGGCCGATATTGC
>JACCSV010000041.1 GCA_013812805.1 Sphingomonas sp.
GGTGGTCGCGAATACCGGCGCAGCCGCCAACCAGGCTCGCACCTGCAAATAGCGCAGCGAATTTGACCATCGCACCGTTCATACCGCAATCTTCTCCTGGACAGCCACTTGCCCGGTGGCCGGAAAGTTCAATATCCGCCGGCACGCCCTGGGCGCAACCCTCGACCCGAAAGGTCTTATGCTCCGCTTCCTGTTCCCGCGATTAACGCCTGCGCAGCAGCGCGGCCAGCCTTTGTTCGACAAAGCCGTGTCGCACGCGCGGCAACGCCACTGGTATGTCGAGGGCGGGATTGCCGATAGTCTGGATGGGCGATTCACCATGCTGGCAACCGTCTGCGCGATGATCAGCGTCCGGCTTGAAATGCTGCCGGAGCAGGGGCCGGAGCAGTCGGCGGCACTGACCGAGCGCTTCGTCGAAGCAATGGACGCCGAGCATCGGCAGATGGGGATGAACGATCCGGCGCTTGGCCGGAGCGTTCGCAAGATGGTCGGATCGCTGGCCCGGCGAGTCGGCGAATGGCGAGTCGCCGTCAGTGATGCCGCTCGCTGGGAAGACGTCGTTCGCTCCAGCGTCTACGGGACCGGCGCGCCGAGCGACACTCAGCTTGCCCACTCGTCCGCCAAGCTTCGCGAACTCTGGCAGCGGCTTGCATCGAGCAGCGACGCCGACATCGTGAAGGGGGTTTATTGATGCGTGACGAATTCGCCCACCGATTGCGGCTCGACACCATCGCCGCCGGGCAACGCCTCGACCTGATTGCCGACGAGGCCGAGCGCACGGCCATCGCCGAGCGGCTCCGGCTGGCCTCGCTCGAACGGCTGGAAGCCCACGCAGTGCTCGAACGCGAGGGGAGTGAGGTGCGGGCGCGGGGACGAGTGCGGGCAACGCTTCAGCAAAGCTGCATCGCCACTGGCGAACCGGTTTCGGAACATGTCGACGAGCCGTTCGAAATCAGCTTTCTGCCGGCGCCCGTCGACGGCGCTCCCGACGCGGAGATCGAGCTTGGTGCCGATGATTGCGACGTCGTTTTCTATGACGGCCAGGCGATCGACCTCGGCGAAGCGATCGCCGACACGCTGGCGCTAGCGATTCAGCCTTATCCGCGAAGTCCCAGGGCCGAGGAGGCGCTAAAGCAAGCGGGCGTGCTGCCGGAAACCGAGGCTGGACCGTTTGCCGCGCTGGCCAAGCTCAAGCTGGGGCGGGACGAAACCTAGAACGGAACGTCGTCGTCGAGGTCGGTGTCGAACGCCGCTGGCTGCGGCCGCGACTGGGTGCGGGCGCCGCCTCCGGACGAGCCGCTGCTGAAGGAATCGTCGCCGAAGTCCCGCGATCCCCCGCCACCGCCGCCGCCGCCGTCACGGCTGTCGAGCAGCACCAGCTCGCCGCGGAAGCGCTGAAGCACGACTTCGGTCGTATATTTGTCGTTGCCCGACTGGTCCTGCCATTTGCGGGTCTGCAGCTGGCCTTCGAGATAGACCTTGCTGCCCTTGCGCAAATAGCTTTTGGCGACTCGGCCGAGGTTCTCGTTGAAGATGACGACGTTGTGCCACTCGGTGCGTTCCTGGCGGTTGCCGTCGCGGTCCTTCCAGCTTTCCGAGGTGGCGACTCGCATGTTGACCACCTCGCTGCCGCTGTTGAGCGAGCGGGCCTCGGGATCCGCGCCGAGGTTGCCGACCAAGGTCACCTTGTTCACGCCCGCCATGTCAGTCTCCTAATGCTTGTTCCGAGGCACCCTAGGCGAAGGGTTCATCGGGCCGCAAGCGGCTCCGCGCGCGGCCGTGCTGCAGTCCGGAAACCGACCAGCAGCGCCGCCACCATCAGCAACTGAGCGCCAATCGCCTCCGCGGTCGGGAAGATGCCGAGCATCGCCACGCGCGGCACTCCGGCGAGCGAGGTGATGCCGATCGTCCCGGCTTCCTGCAGAGCGCCGATGCCCTTGCCGATAAGCACCACCGCAAGCACCGCGATCAGCATCGCGCTCCAGCGGAAAAATTGCGCGATCGGCAGGGTTCGGCTGAGCCTCAGCATCGCATAAGCAATGACCGCGAGCACCAGCACGGCGGCGAGCGCTCCGGCCAGGATGGTGCCGCCATTCCCCTCGCTCCACAGCGCCGCGTAGAACAGGATCGTCTCGAACGCCTCGCGGTAGACGACCAGGAAGGCGAGCCCGAACAGGAACCAGGCTGAGCCCCTGGACAACGCGCCCTGCATCTTGGCGGCAATGTAGCGCCGCCACTCGTTGGCCTGGGCCTTGCCGTGCATCCACACCCCGACCGACAGCAGCACCACCGCCGCGATCAGCGCCCCGAAGCCCTCGGTGATCTCGCGGCTCGCGCCGCTGATTCCGATTGCATAGGTCGCCACCACCCAAGTGCCGGCGCCGGCGACGAGGGCGGCGATCCAGCCGCCGTGGACGTAGCGCAGCGCCTCGGGGCGGCCGGCCTTGCGCAGGAAAGCGATCATCGCGATCACCACCAGCAGCGCTTCCAGCCCTTCGCGAAGCAGGATCGCGAACGAGCCGAGGAAGGTGGCGACAGCGCTTTCCGCCTCGGGGGCAAGCGCCGCTTCTGCCTCGTCGAGCAGCGCCTCGGTCTGCGCCAGGCGCTGGGGGAGTTCCTCAGAGTCGCCGCGGACGATCGCCTGGCGGAAACCCGCCATCGCCTGCTCGACCCGGCCCATCAGCGCGCCGTCGCGGGTAGCGAGCACCGCCTCGACCGGCTCGAAGCCGTCGAGATAGGCCGACAGCGCCAGCCGGTTGGCTTCCGACCGATCGCCGCGCGAATAAGCCGCAAGGCTCTCTCGCAAGCGCGTCCGGGCGAGCTGGAGCGAAGCGTTGCTGCCTTGGCCCTGGGCGACTGCTCCGGGGTTCGAACGAAGAAACGCGACGACGGCAGCGGCGCGGTCCGCGCCTACCTTCGCCTCGAGTTCGGCGGGCGTAAGCGCAACCAAAGCGCCAAGGTCGGGGACCAGCGCGCGCACGTCCGCATCGCTTCGCCAAATGCGCTCGCCGGCGACCGCGTCGCCGTAAGCGAGCGTGCCGCTATAGAAAGCAACCGCCCAGCGGTCCTCCTCGGGGAGCGCGGCGTAGCTTTGCATTGCGGTGCCCTCGAGGCCCTGGGTCACCACCTGGTAAAGGCCGAAGACGCTTCGGTCGCGGGCCCGCTCTCGGTCGGCGAAAGCAATCGGCGGCGGGTCGAGCTTGGCGAAGGCGGGCGGCGGGCCTTCGCCCCTGGCGCCGTGGCACGAGGCGCAGTTCTGGACGTAGAGGGCGGCGCCGCGTGCCACATCGGGGGCCGTGGCGGGCGCCAGCGGCACCGGATAGGCCGCCAGCAGCCTGCCAGCGAGCGCCTTGGCGCGGCGGCCAATGTCGGCGGGAGCGGCCTTGGCGGCAATCCCGCTCTGCAGCGCCCGTGAATCCGTCAGCAGCGAAGCTTTCGACGGGGTGGCGGGAAGCGCTCCCAGCTTGGTCGCGACGGTCGCCGAAAACTCGATCATCTCGTCATATTCGAGCTGGTCAATCACCCGCCCGTCGGCCACCGCCTCGCGATAATCTACGGCTATATAATCGAGCAGCCGCCACGTCGTCTGCACTTCCGTCGCCGTGGCCGCATGCGCCGGAGCAGCAACGCCGAGCAGCATCAGAACCAGCGTGACTATCCACAGACGCGACATCGCGCGCTGCATAGCAACATGCGAATGATTATCAATATCGTCAGATCAGCGCGGCGGGTAGCGCAGCCGCCCGAGAAAGCGGCTGATGCTGACATGCTCCTGCCGCCGCCACTGTGCCTTCCATTTCTCGAACTGCATCACATTGTCGATCCGCCGGTCGAGGAAAGCGGCGGTGTCCATCCACCCGTCGCTGGTGTCGTCGAGCCAGGCGAGAAGGGTCGATGCATAGACCGCGCCGAGCGTCATCCGCTTGGTATAATGGTTGAAGTCGGTGCTCGTGTCGCCGGCCAGCCGCCACATCAGGTCGGCCGAACGCCAGGCGATGCGCGCCGCCAAGGGCAGGTTCTGCGGCATCGCCAGGATCGCCGTCGCCCGCCGCACCGCTTCGCGCGCCGGGCCCATGATCTCGAGCCTGGTCCACACCAAGATGCGGATCCGCTCCCGAATCTTGAGCGCAGCGAGCCGCTCGGGCGGTAGCCGCTGTTCGAGTTCGCGGTCGACGCACTCGATGTAGACGTCGACCATGCCCGCCGGGCGCTTGGGCATCGCTAGCCGGGCCTGCGCGCGATCGATTTCCAGCTGGGCGGCCGCCGAATCGACCGCGGCCTCGGTCCACCCGTCGAACACGGCATGGTCGCCGACGCTCAGCGCCAGGCGCCGGCGCAACTGCTCGAGGGGACTCGGGCCGTCCATCGCGCTCAACTGGGCTGCGCCGCTCCCCTGCGCAAGCCCCGCTGCGGCAGCCGGACGAGCACCAGCGCCGCGGCAATCGCCGCCGCGCCGACCCAGTCGAGCGGCGTCAAGCTCTCGCCATAAGCGAACCAGCCGATGATCGCCGCTGTCGCCGGCTGGGTCAGCAGCGCTAGCCCGACGACCAGCGGCGGGAAGGTGCCAAGCGCATAGACCAGCAGCCCCTGGCCGAGCACCTGGCTGGACAACGCGAAGATCAGCAGCGGAGTCCAATCCCGCGGCCAGATCTGCTCGCCCAGAGCGGCGCTGATGATCAGCAGCGGCGGCATCGCAAAGACGGTAGCGAGCAAAAGCACCGGCATCGGCTGCAAAGTCGCTCGCACCCGCTCGATCAGGATCAGATAGCCGCCGTAAAGCAGGCCCGCGATCAGGGCCAGGATGTCGCCGTGAAAATTGCGCTGGCTGAGTTCCA
>JACCSV010000063.1 GCA_013812805.1 Sphingomonas sp.
ACACCATGCCGACGCGGGCGCGAAGCTGGACCACGTCCATCGCCGAGGAATGGATATCCTCGCCGTCGAGCGCGATATGACCGCTGACGCGGGCCGAGGCGATGGTGTCGTTCATCCGGTTGAGGCAGCGCAGGAACGTCGACTTGCCGCAGCCCGACGGGCCGATGAAGGCGGTCACCCGGTCTTCGCGGATGTCCACCGACACGTCCTTGAGCGCCTGCTTGTCGCCGTAGAAGACGCTGACGCCGCGCGCGCTCATCTTGGGCGTCGAGTCACCAGGCTCGAGTCCGGGGTCGTTGGGATCGTCGGTGACCTGGATCCGCGGCGGCAACGGTGCCCGTTCCTCGTCGTCAACCAGCGCCGAGCCACGGGTCTCCTCCGCGTCGCGTGCCGCCTCCGCGGCGATCGCCGTCGATGGCATTGGCACCGGGCTGACCGGCGTGATCGGCATTTTCTGTTTCATTGTTCCTACCACCGCTGCTCGAAGCGATTGCGCATGTAGATCGCCAGCCCGTTCATCATCAGCATGAAAATCAGAAGCACGATGATCGCGGCGCTGGTCTTCTCGACAAACGCGCGGTCGACCTCGTCCGACCAAAGGAAAATCTGCACCGGAAGCGCTGTCGCCGGATCGGTGATTCCGCCCGGCGGCGTAGCGATGAATGCGCGCATCCCGATCATCAGCAGCGGCGCGGTTTCGCCCAGCGCCCGTGCCATGCCGATGATGGTGCCGGTAAGGATTCCGGGAAGTGCAAGCGGCAGCACGTGATGGAAGACGACCTGCATCTTCGACGCGCCGACGCCCAATGCCGCGTCGCGGATCGAGGGCGGCACCGACTTGATTGCATTACGCCCGGCGATGACGATCACCGGCATCGTCATCAACGCCAGCGTCAGGCCGCCGACCAGCGGCGCCGAGCGCGGCAGATGCATGAGGTTGAGGAATACCGCCAGGCCGAGCAGGCCGAAGATGATCGACGGCACCGCGGCGAGATTGTTGATCGAGACTTCGATGGCGTCGGTCCAACGGTTCCGCCGTGCAAACTCCTCGAGATAGATTGCCGCCAGCACGCCGACCGGAAATGCCAGCGCCATGGTCACGACGATGGTCAGGAAGCTGCCCTTGAGCGCCCCCCACACGCCGACCGCGGTCGGGTCGGTGGCATCGGCGCTGGTCAGGAAGCTGGCGTTGAAGGCGCGGCGCACGCTGTCGCGCTGCTCCAGCACCTCGACCATCCGTTCATGCTCGGCGGCGCCCTCTCCCTTGGCGGCGACGTCGACCCGGCTCGAGACCGGCAGCCACACCCTCGCCCGGCGCGCCAGCAGGTCAGGATCGGCAATCAGCTGCCTCGCGAGTGAGCGAACGGCGCCACCGCTGAACAATTCCCGCGCGCCTGGGCCGAACTGCTGGACGGCCGCGGTGGACAGCGTGCCTCCAAGGTCGACGCCGGCGACCGCTCGCTCCGCCTGCGGCCCGCGCAACGCGGCCGGATCGAGGATCAGGTCGGAGCGCGCAAAATCGATCGTCACCGCCGCCTCGGTGGCGGTGAACCCGCCCACCCCACGCCACGACATCGTCACCAGCAGGAAGGCGAGGAACAGTCCGGAGAGAGCAACGGCGGCCAAGCCGAGGTAGCGGAACCGCCGCTCAGCCGCATAGCGGCGGGCAAGCCGGCGATCCATCGAGCCGTCGGTCCAGCGCGACACGAACCGGCCGCCAGGCGCTTGGGCGAGGCTATTCATACGCCTCCCGGTACCGCCGCACGAAGTTCAGCGCGATGAGGTTGAGGATGAAGGTGATGATGAACAACACCAGGCCGAGCGCGAAGGCGGCGAGCGTCTTGGCGCTGTCGAACTCCTGGTCGCCGGTCAGCAGCTGGACGATCTGGGTGGTGACCGTGGTGACGCTGGCGAAGGGGTTGGCGGTGAGGTTTGCGGCAAGCCCCGCGGCCATCACCACGATCATCGTCTCGCCGATGGCGCGGCTGACCGCGAGCAACACGCCGCCGACAACGCCGGGGAGCGCGGCCGGAAGGATCACCTTGCGGATGGTTTCCGACGTCGTCGCGCCCATCGCCAGCGACCCGTCGCGCATCGCCTGGGGAACCGCGGCAATCGAGTCGTCGGCCATCGAGCTGACGAACGGAATGATCATGATGCCCATCACCAGGCCGGCTGCGAGCGCGCTCTCGCTGCTCGAATTGCTGATGCCGATCGAGAGGCCGAGATCGCGCACCATCGGCGCGACGGTCAGCGCGGCGAAATAACCGTAGACGACGGTCGGAACACCGGCGAGGATCTCGAGCAGGGGCTTCATCCAGGACCGAACCCGCGGGTGCGCATATTGGGTGAGGAAGATCGCGCTCATCAGCCCCAGCGGGATGGCGACGATCATGGCGATGATGGCGCCGATGAACACGGTGCCCCAGAACAGCGGGATCGAGCCGAAGGCGCCGGACGACCCCGCCTGGTCGGCGCGGATTGCCGTTTGCGGGCTCCACTGGGTCCCGAACAGGAAGTCGCCGGGCGGCACCAGGCTGAAGAAGCGCAGGCTCTCGAACATCAGCGACAAGAGGATCCCGAGCGTGGTCAGGATCGCGATCAGCGAGGCGGCGATCAGCAGCCCCATCATCCATCGCTCGACCGCGGTGCGGGCGCGGTGCGCGGTTGCGGTTCGCCGAACTGCGATTGCTCCGCCGG
>JACCSV010000125.1 GCA_013812805.1 Sphingomonas sp.
TTCACGGCCTATGCGGCCAAGGAAGCCGCCTGAGTTTCTTCGCTTCTACATCAACGCATCGACAATTGGGCACTTGGAGCCCGTACAGGAGTTAAAAATGGCTGACATCACCAAGCTGGTTGACCAGCTTTCCGAACTGACCGTCCTCGAAGCTGCGGATCTCGCCAAGGCGCTCGAAGAGAAGTGGGGAGTTTCTGCCGCGGCTGCTGTCGCTGCCGCTCCCGCGGCTGGCGGCCCAGCCGCACCGGCCGAAGAGGAGAAGACCGAGTTTGACGTGATCCTGACCGGCGACGGTGGAAAGAAGATCAACGTCATCAAGGAGGTCCGCTCGATCACCGGGCTCGGCCTGGGCGAGGCCAAGGCGCTGGTCGAGGGTGCTCCCAAGGCCGTCAAGGAGGGCATCTCCAAGGACGAAGCCGAAAAGATCAAGAAGCAGATCGAGGATGCCGGCGGCACCGTCGAGCTGAAGTAAGCTTCTTTGCGAGTTTCGCGGGTGTCTTGAAGCATTCGCGGATGGGAAGGGCGGCTCCGCGAGGGGTCGCCTTTTTCCGTTCGAGGGTCGGCTGCTTTGCGAAACGGCGGCGATCGGGGTAGTTAGCTTTTCCGAGGAATTGATCCGTGCGCGTTCAACATCCGCTTTTGAAGCTGCCGATCCGCTTTTGCGCGGAGACCTTGGCGCGCGAAGTATCGGCGCTTCCGAAAAGCGCGTGGATGCCGCACCCACAGAAGTTCGACGGGAATATCGCGGTGCCGCTGGTCAGCCCGGGCGGCGCCGTCACCGACGACTGGTCGGGGCCGATGGGGCCTACCGAGGCGCTTGGCCGATGCGGCTACGTCCAGGAGATCATGGCCGAGTTGAACTCCACCTGGGGCCGAAGCCGGCTGATGGGGCTGGAGCCCGGCGCGATCGTCCCGGAACATGTCGACGTCCATTATTACTGGCGCACGCACTTGCGCATCCACGTGCCGGTGATCACCAACCCGCAAGTCGGTTTCACTTGCGGCGAGGAGACCGTTCACCTCGCGGCGGGCGAATGCTGGCTGCTCGATTCCTTCTTCCGTCATTCGGTCGACAACCGCGGCAGCGAGACCCGAATTCACCTGGTCCTCGACACCGTCGGCAGCGCGACGCTGTGGGACCTGATCGACGCCGGCGCCTCGGGGAGCGGGGAAGAGCGGTTCGTTGCGCCTGGAAGCGCACCCTCGCGCCCGCTCCAGTTCGAGCAGATCAACGCGCCGGCGATCATGTCGCCGTGGGAGATGAAGGCGCACATCGCCTACATCGCCGGCTGGACCGACGAGGAGCCGCGGCTGGAGCGGATCGCGCAAATCCTCGACCGCTTCGTAATGGCCTGGGGCGGCACCTGGGCGCGCTTCGGCACCTCGGACGAAGGCCTTCCAGATTACCTGCGCCATCTGACCGAAGTGCGCGCCGCGCTGGGGAGCGTCACTGGCCCGCCGGTGCTGATGCGCAATGGCTGGCCGATGCTGGATTCGCTGCATCGCTACGTGCTCGGCAATGCGATCCTGCCGGCCAAGTTGCAGCAATTGCAGGCGGCAGCCGCGCGTCGGGCGCCGCAGTACCGCATGAGCGCATGAGCGCGGCGCCTTCGGCCGGGGTGGCCGGGCGACCATATCGCGACCGGATTGTCCGTCCGGTGCTGATCGTCAGCACGCCGCGCTCCGGCTCGACCCTGCTGTTCGAAACACTGGTAAAGGCGCCCGGACTGTTCAGCGCCGGCGGGGAAAGCCATGCGCGGATCGAGCAGGCCGCCGACTTTTTCCCCGGCAGCCGCGGCTGGAGCTCCAACCGGCTTGATGCAGGGGATGCGCGGCCGGAGACGGTCGAGGAACTCGCCCGGAGCTTCTACGCCGTGCTTCGCGACCGCGACGGGGCAAGCGCGGCGCGCGACGCGCGGATGCTGGAAAAGACGCCCAAGAACGCGCTCCGGGTGCCGTTTTTCGATGCAGCGTGGCCGGACAGCCTGTTCATCTACCTCTATCGCGACGTTAGGCAGACGCTGGCGAGCATGATGGAGGCGTGGGCGTCGGGGCGGTTCGTCACTTACCCTGCTCTTCCCGGCTGGCGCGGACTGCCCTGGTCCTTGGTGCTCACCCCCGGCTGGCAGGAGCTGAGCGGACTGGATCTGCCCGAAATCGTCGCGCGGCAATGGACGGCGACGACGAACATCCTCGTCGATGACCTGTCGGCACTTCCGCCCGAGCGGGTCATTGGTGTCGATTATGGCGAGCTTCTTGCCGACCCGCAGGCGACCATGATCCGCCTCAGTGGCACCCTGGGCCTTGAATGGGACACGCAGCTGCCCGCGACCCTTCCCTACTCGAAAACGACCTATTCGCGGCCTTCCCCCGACAAATGGCAGCGGCTGAAGCCCCAGATCGAAAGCATGATTCCGATAGTCGCGGCCGCGGATGCCAAGGCGCGTGCCTTTCTCGAGAAGATTCGCCGCTAGCCCAGCCCCCTTGCACCGGCGGCTTAAATCCGTATATCGGGCGTATCCAAACATTCCGGCTTCGGCCGCACCCTAGCGTGCGCCCGGAGCTTTTCCCGTCCTCCCCGGGACAGGACCCGAACGGCGCACGGGTCGAACGCATTGGGGAGGAGCAGCGGGAACAAGCGCTCCACAACTGTTTCCTGCGCAAGCAGGATTCCATTTGATCTCGGTTTTCGCCGGGATTCGCGAGGCCCCCTAAGTGCCTCAATAGCGCAGGGATAATCATGGCGACCAAGGTGATCGACGCTCCTCACAACACCTCCAGTGGTGCGAAGTCCTACCAGCGGCGGATCCGCAAAATCTTCGGCAACATCCACGAAATTTCGGAGATGCCGAACCTGATCGAGGTTCAGCGCGAGAGCTATGAGCAGTTCCTTCGCTCCGACCCCGCGACGGGCTATGTCTCCGGGCTGGAAAAGACTCTCCGCTCGGTATTCCCGATCGAGGATTTCGCCGGCACCGCCCACCTCGACTTCGACCGCTACGAGCTCGAGCCGCCCAAGTACGACACCGACGAGTGCCGTCAGCGCGGGCTGACCTACGCCGCGCCGATGCGCGTGACGCTTCGCCTGACCACCTTCGAGATCGACCCCGACACCGAAGCCAAGTCGGTCATCGATATAAAGGAGCAGGACGTCTACATGGGCGACATGCCGCTGATGACGATGAACGGCACCTTCGTCATCAACGGCACCGAGCGGGTGATCGTGAGCCAGATGCACCGCTCGCCCGGCGTCCTGTTCGACCACGACCGCGGCAAGACTCACGCTTCGGGCAAATATCTGTTCGCCGCCCGGGTCATTCCCTATCGCGGCAGCTGGCTCGATTTCGAGTTCGACGCCAAGGACATCGTCAACGTCCGCATCGACCGCAAGCGCAAGCTTCCGGTGACCGCCCTCCTCCACGCGCTGGGCCTGACCACCGAGGACATCCTCAACACCTTTTACAAAACCGTCACCTACGGCCGCGGCAAGAACGGCTGGCAGATCCCCTACACGTCCGAAGCGTGGCGCGGTCAGAAGCCGATGTACGAAGTCGCCGACGCCAAGACCGGCGAAGTCATCTTCAAGGCCGGCGAGAAGATCACGCCGCGCAAGGCGAGCCAGGCGCTGAAGGACGGTCTCAAGGACGTGATCATCCCGACCGAAGAGATTTTCGGCCGCTTCTCGGCGTTCGATCTGATCAACGAGAAGACCGGCGAGATTTACATCGAGGCCGGCGACGAAGTCAGCGAGGAGAATCTCGCCAAGCTCGACGCGGCCGGCGTCAAGACGCTCGAGCTGCTCGACGTCGATTACGTCAACACCGGCCCGTGGATGCGCAACACATTGAAGGCCGACAAGTCCGAGGACCAGGATTCCGCGCTGTCGGACATCTACCGGGTGATGCGCCCGGGCGAGCCGCCGACCCGCGAGACCGCCGACGCCTTGTTCTACGG
>JACCSV010000140.1 GCA_013812805.1 Sphingomonas sp.
GTCGCGCAACCGCAGCTTGTTGTCGATCACCGCGGTCAGCGGCTCGATGCCGTCCGTGTTCACTTCCGCGAGCTGCTCGATCCAGCCGAGGATGTTGTTTAGCTCGGGCGCCAGGGCCTCGATCTCCTCGTCGCTCATCTTGATTCGGGCGAGGCGCGCGATGTGGCGCACCTGGTCGGTGTTGACGGACATGATGGCGCGGCGGATAGCCGTGGTGTCGGGAGGCGGCAAGCGGGGGACGATCAAATGAAGGTCCTGATTCTTTGCGCAAGCGCTGCGGCGCTGATGGGATGTCAGCAAGCACCGGCCCGGGGCGACCAGTCTGCCGACGAGCTGATGCAGACCAGCCGCGACTGGTCGAAAGCCGCGGAAGCCGGCGACCTGGAGAAAGTGGCGAGCTACTTCGCCGACGATGCGGTGATCGTCTCGGCCGGCGAAAAACTGGTGCGAGGCAAGCCGGCGATCCGCACTTACCTCGCCGAGGCATCGAAGATTCCCGGGTTCAAGCTGCGTTGGGAGCCGCTGGAGGGCAAGGTCTCCGGCAACATGGGCTATCTGCTCGAACGCACCCACATCACCATGACCGGGCCGCAGGGGACGCCGGTCACTCAGACGCTGCAAGCAGTGACCGTGTGGCGCAAAATGCCGGACGGCTCGTGGAAGAATGTGGTCGACGCCTCGATGCCGACGGAGGACTCCGCCGCCCCGACCGGCGGCTGATCCACCGCGCTTGCCGCGCCTGCACCCCTCGCCTAACCGCCGGCGCCATGTGTGCCCGCCGCTTCCTGATCGTCATCTTCATCCTGACGCTGCTTACTGTCGCAGCGGCCTTCGCCATCTTTCAGTGGGGCGGCTCGGTGCTTCGCCAGCAGTTCACGCCGCAGGGACATTTCGTCGCCCCACCGTCCGACAGCGCGCCCGATTATGCGCAAGCTGCAAGCTGGATCTCGCGTCCAGGAATTGCCGATGACCCTTCGGCCTGGCGGCCCACCCAACAGGCACAGACTGTCGGGGCCAAGCCGGCACACACCTTCTACATCCACCCAACCACCTACCTGCTCGGCGACCGCTGGAACGCGCCGCTGCAGCTCAATGGCGATACCCATTTCCGGACCCGTTTGTTCGTGCAGAGCCAGGCCAGCGCCTTCGCCGACGTCTCGACGGTCTGGGCGCCCCGCTATCGCCAGGCCGCGTATGGCGCGTTCCTGCTCAAGGGCGAGGACGCGCGCCAGGCGCTGTCCCTTGCCTATTCGGACGTTGCCGCAGCGTTTGACCATTTCCTCGAGCAAGTACCGGCGGGCGAGCCGATCATCGTCGCCGGGCATAGCCAGGGTGCGCTCCACTTGATGCGCCTGCTTGAGGAACGGAAGGCGGACATCGCCGGCCGAGTGGTCGCAGCGTACGTCGTCGGCTGGCCGATTAGCCGCACCGCGGATCTCCCAGCACTCAGCCTCCCCGCTTGCGCCTCGCCCGAGCAGACGGGCTGCATCCTGTCGTGGATCAGCTTTGGGGACCCGGCCAACCCGTCGCTGATCCTGGATAGCTGGGAGAAAGCCGCTGGGCCGACGGGGCAGGAGCGGCGGCGCCAGGACATGATCTGCGTCAATCCGATCAGCGGGACGGAAGGCAGCGCAGCTTCGCCGGCCGACAATCCGGGAACGCTGGTGCCGACCCGCGACCTGGCCAGCGCCGGGATCCTGTCCGGACGCGTCGGGGCGCATTGCGAAGAGGGGCTACTCAAGCTCGACGGCGATGTGCCGTCGCTTGGACCCTACGTGCTCCCTGGCAACAATTATCACGTTTATGATTACGCCTTGTTCTGGGGCGCGATCGCTCGCGACGCGGCGCGGAGGACCCAGGCTTGGGGCAGCCGCTAATCACGGTTTTGAGTGCGGAGTTTGTTTCCGCCCTCCCGCATGGGGGCAAGCTTGGCGGCCTCGATGTCGGCACGAGGACGATCGGCCTTGCGATCTGCGACAGCGAATGGCGCTTTGCTGGCCCGGTCGAGACCCTGCGCCGGACCAAGTTCACGGCCGACCTGCAGGCGATCGGCGCCTTTGCCGAGCGCGAGCACATCATCGGCATCGTCGTCGGACTGCCGCTCAACATGGACGGAAGCGATTCGCCGCGCACACAATCCGTCCGCGCGTTCGGCCGCAACCTGGCGCCGCTCGGCCTCCCGATCCTGCTGTGGGACGAGCGCTGGTCGACCCAGGCGGTGGAGCGGGCGATGATTGCCGCCGATGTCAGCCGCGCCAAGCGCGCCGAGGCGGTCGACAAGCTCGCCGCCGCTCACATCCTCCAAGGCGCCATCGACGCGCTGGCAAATCTTCCGCCACCGGAATAAGCCCGGTCCCCGTGGACCTGCTCTCGATCGACAGCCTCAGCGATGACCAGATCGAAACCATCCTCGATGAGGGCGAGCGCTGGTTCGAGGCGGCGCGCAGCGGATCGCCGGGCGATGAAGGCTTGCGCGGCAAGCTTGTATTCAACCTCTTCAACGAGAATTCCACCCGGACTTTGATGTCCTTCGCCACCGCGGCGCGGCGGCTGGGCGCGGGCGTTGTTACGCTTCCGGTCGAGCGATCGTCGGTGAAGAAGGGCGAAACGCTTGAGGACACGGTGCGAACGCTCGGCGCGATGCGGCCCGACGCGCTGGTGATCCGGCACGCCGAGAATGGCGCCGCCCATATAGTAGCCGAGATTGTCTCCTGCCCGGTGATCAACGCGGGCGACGGCACCAACGAGCATCCGACTCAGGCCCTGCTGGATGCGCTGACGATCCGCTCGCATTTCGGGCGGATCGAGGGGCTGACCGTCGCCATCTGCGGTGACATTCGCCACAGCCGGGTTGCTCACTCCAACGCCAAGCTGCTGCCCCGGCTTGGAGCCACGGTGCGGCTCGCCGGGCCGCCGGATCTGATGCCCGAAGACTTGCCGCAATCGTCAATCGACGAGGCCGTCGAAGGTGCGGACGTGGTGATGATGCTTCGCGTGCAGCGGGAGCGGCTCGAGCGCGAGCTGGGAGACGCGCCCGGTGAGTATCTGCAGCGTTACGGCCTTACCGCGAAGCGATTGGCTCGCGCTGCTTCCCACGCCATGGTCATGCACCCGGGGCCGATCAACCGGGGCATCGAGATCGAAGACGCCATTGCGGACGACCCGCAGCGGTCGCTGATCATGCGTCAAGTGGAATATGGCGTGGCGGTGCGGATGGCCTGCCTCGACTTGCTGATCAGCAGCAGCTGATCAGCGCGAGGCGAGCTGCACCGGAGCATCGCCGGCAACCCGGCGCACGAAGCAATTCTGACCGCTCCGCTCAAGCCTGCCGCACAGCTGCTGCGCTTCACCCACAGAGGCAAAGCCTTTGACCGACAGTCGGTAGACCATGCCCTTCGGGCTCGAGAAGCGCATGCTGACCGGGGTATAGCGGCTAAGCGCGATGTGCTCGCGGGCAAATTGATCCCAGGCCACCGCTACACGCTGCAGCGATCCGTAGGCGCCCAGCTGGACGACCGAGTTGGACCGGCCGCTGGCACGCGCCGGCTCGCGGACCTTCGCGGCTAGCAATTTGGGGACCGTCGGCTCTTCTTCGAAACGGGTTGGAAGCGCCTCGACCGGTGCAGCCGGCTTGGAGGCGAGCTGCATCAGCACCTGGGCAGCCGGCTGTTTGGGCGCCGCAACAGGCTCGGGCTCGTCCATGGCCTGCGCAACGAAGCTCGCCGCCTGCGGCCGAGCGCGCGGCTCGATATATTGAACCGGCTCGGGCTTAGCATATTGCACCGGCGCAGCCGGCACCGGTGTCGCCTGTGCCAGGCGCGAAGCCGGCTGCGCCTTGTTCAGCGCCAGGCGGACGGGTTGACCCGGGTCGGCGACGGGCGTGATCCCGGTCAGCGCTGCGACTTGGTCGGACGCGCGGGTCGGGGTGGCCATCGCCATCCACTGCTGGATCCGCGAACCGAGCTGGTCGGGCGGCACGTCTTGCGCCGCGATCGTGCGCGCCATGATCCAGTCGCCCGAAAGCGCATGCGCAAGCGCGAGGTTCTGCCGAAGCCGGGCGTCGGCACCGGGCAGGCGAGCCGCCTGGCCTAGGACCGCCACGGCGTCGGCGGGGTGACCGGCGAGAGCGATCGCCAGCCCGTAATCGGCGGCCTCGAGATAATCCCGTGCAGCTTCTAGGTCGGCCAGCGCCTGGGCATTCTTGCCTTGCGCGATCTCCGCCAGAGCGAGCTTCAAGACGACGGCGGGCTGCGCGGCGGAAAGGCTGAGCGAGTCGCGATAAGCGCCTTCGGCCGAAGCGAATCGCCCAGCAGCGAAATAGGCATTGCCCAGAACGGCTCGAAACGCCGCTTGGCCGGGACTGTGCTCGACCGCTTGCTCGGCGAGGCCGACCGCTCTGGCGAAATCGCCGGACTCGAGAGCCAGCTGCGCCCGCATCGCCAGGCCGGCCTTGCTTGAAACTGCCGCCGTTCCTTGGCCGAAGCTGTTGCGCTGGCCCGTGGCGCATCCGGAAACCAGTCCGGCCATTGCCAGGGCCGACAAAGCAGTGCCGTAGCGGAGCGACCTGTTCATCATCTTACCCCTTGGGTTTGGCTTTCCGGGCCATCGCATCGAGCTGCGGCATCGAAGCCAGCAGCTGATCGACAGCTTGAGTGACGAGCATCTGCGCCGACTGTCCGTTGATCGCACAGGCGAGCCGCAGCTTGAGGTGGCGCTCCGGATCGAGGCGAAGCGTGAAAGCGGCCTTGGCCTTGCCGCCAGCGGCGGCCCGCGGCGTCGGCGCGCGGCGCGTAATGGGCGCCACTGGAGCTGGCTGCTGCGCTTCGGCCACTGCCTCGGCTTCACTCGCCCTGACTTCCGGCTCAGGCTGGTACAAATCGACGCTGTCGTCGACGTCCTCCTCTTCCCCGCCATCGTCCGGAGTGTAAGTCGAAAGGCGGCCGGCGATTTCCGCCTGCTGGTTGTGCACCGGCGAGTCGATCGGGGTCAGCCCGAGTGCCGTGGAACGCGGTGGCAGTTCAGCGATCTCGTCGCCGAACCCGTCATGGTTGGCGTCGCGAGCCGGAACCGAAGCGGGTTTAGGCGCCTCGAACCCCATGTCGTTCCAGCCTAGGTCGTCGGGACCGCTGGCGCCTTGGCCGAAGCCCTGGGGACGCATCGCCGGACGGGCGGCGCCCTTGCGGGCCAGGAGCCCCGAGGACAGCGAGGCGAAAGCCTTGGGTTCGCTCTTCACGCTACGCCCCCCACTAACCGACGACCCGGCGGCCGAAGCCACCGACGGGACGCGGACTGGCAATGCCGATGCCCGGCGCTGCATTGGGGACCGCGAATACGGTCCGCCTGAAATTCTTTTCGAGACGGTCGGAGATGTAGTCCCAAAGCTCGATGACCTCCTTGGCCGAGCGGCCGTTGCAATCGACCTCCATCACGGTCCGGCCGTCGATCATCGAGGCGGCGAAATCGGTGCGGTGGTGAACGGTGACCGGAGCAACCGTGCCGTGCTGCGACAGCGCGACGGCGGCTTCGGAGGTTATCTTGGCCTTGGGCGTGGCGCCGTTGACAACGAACAGCAACGGCTTCCCGGCGCGGTCGCACAGATCGACGGTAGCGCCGACGGCGCGCAGATCGTGCGGACTCGGGCGGGTCGGAATAACAATCAGCTCGGCAACCGCGATCACGCTCTGGATCGCCATGGTGATCGCCGGCGGAGTGTCGACGACGGCAAGGCGGAAGCCTTGCTGGCGAAGCACTTCCAGATCCGAAGCGAGGCGGGCGACGGTGGTCTGCGCGAAGGCCGGCATTTCCGCCTCGCGCTCGTTCCACCAGTCGGCAAGGCTGCCCTGCGGGTCGATGTCGATCAGGCAGACAGGGCCGGCCCCCGCCAGCTGCGCCTGCACCGCCAGATGGCCGGACAGGGTCGTTTTCCCCGATCCGCCTTTCTGCGATGCCAGTGCCAATACGCGCATGCTTATCCCCTACCCCGTTGCATCGATCGTCGGGCTGAAGTGGCACTCAAGGCTCTAAAATCAGGTTAATGCCGCCAGGGCTTGTCGCTCGGATTTTTGCAAGCAGCCTTAGACGGTCACCCACTCCCGCCTGCGGATCCCCTGCGCCCAAAGCAATGCATCGAGGCCGTGATGGTCGAGCCTGGCGTCGGCGACTTCGGCGAGCGCGGGCTTGGCGCGGTATGCCACTCCGAGCCCCGCTTCCTCGATCATCAGGCGGTCGTTGGCGCCGTCACCGATCGCAAGCACGTCGCTGGGGTGGAGACCGAGGTCCGCCCGGGCATCGAGCAATGCAGCGCGCTTGGCGCTTCCGTCGACGATCGGGTCCTGGACCCGCCCGCTCAGCCGCCGGCCATCGAACAGCAATGTATTGGCGCGCACTCGGTCGAAGCCGATCAGCCTGGCGATCGGCTCGGCAAAGGAGAGGAAGCCGCCCGAAACGAGCAGTGCACTGGCGCCGCCGACGCGCATGGTACGGACCAGCGTCCCCGCTCCCGGGCTGGGCACCACCCGCTCGGCAAGGCAGCGGGCGATCGCATCCTCGTCGAGCCCCGACAGTAGCGCAACTCGTTCGCGAAGCGCCGCCTTGAAATCGAGCTTGCCCTGCATCGCCCGCTCGGTGATCTCGGCGACTTCGCGCTTGAGCCCGGCGAAATCGGCCAGTTCGTCGATGCATTCCTGACCGATGATGGTGGAATCCATGTCGGCGACGAGCAGCCGGTGGAAGCGCGGCTCGTCGTCCTGGACGACGACGTCGGCGCCGGCGAGTGCGCTCAGCGCCCACCGCGCGCTGGCGAGGTCGCCGGTGAAGCGCAGGTCGGCAGCGTCGCCCTCGTCGATCCACTCGGCGAAGCCGGCAGCAGGGTCGAATTCGCGGAGCAGCCCAAGCGCGCGGTCGATCAGCCTGTCATCGAGACGGCCCGCTGCTATCAGGGTGGCGATGCCCATTCGTCCTCCTGTGGCGCTCATTGCCGGATCGACGGCGAGCGGCAAGTCGGCACTGGCGCTGGAGCTGGCGGAGCGGTGCGGCGGGGTAATCATCAACGCCGACAGCGCCCAGATCTACCGCGACCTGCCGTTGCTGTCCGCTGCCCCGAGCAAGGAGGAGCGCAGCCGCGCCGAGCATCGACTCTACGGGGTTCGAGACGGCGCCGACCCCTGCTCCGCGGCTGACTGGGCAAGCCTCGCTCGCACCGAGATTCTCGACGTGCAGGCGAGCGGGCGCCTGCCGATTCTGGTCGGCGGCACCGGCCTCTATCTACTAACCCTGCTCGACGGCATTGCCCCGGTGCCCCGGATCAAAGCTGAGATTCGCGAGCAGGTCCGCACTTCGCCGGTCGAGGAGAACCGCAGGCGCCTTGCCGAACTCGACCCGGGCGCCGCTACGCGTCTGAATCCCGCCGATACAACGCGCATTGCTCGTTCGCTGGAGGTCGTGCTGTCGAGCGGCCGGCCACTCGCCGATTGGCAGTCGCAGCGCAAAGGCGGCATCGGGAGCAAGATCGCGCTGCAGCCGCTGATCCTGCTGCCGCCGCGCCAGTGGCTCTACGCGCGCTGCGACGAGCGCTTCGCGCGCATGGTGGACGGCGGCGCAATCGACGAAGTGGAGCGGCTGCTGGACCGCAAGCTCGCGCCGTCGCTGCCGGTGATGCGGGCGATCGGGGTGCGGGAAATCTCTGCCTTCCTCACCGGCGAGATCAGCCGCGAGCAGGCGGTTGCGAGAGGGCAGCAGGCGACCCGCAACTATGCCAAGCGGCAATATACCTGGTTCGCGCACCAACCGCCCGCACATTGGCCGCGGTTCAGCGAGGGGCTCGGTAACGCCACGACCGGGCATGCACTGGCCCTGTTGCAGCCAAAGGCGTAGGCGCGCGCCGATGAAGCTGACCCGCGAGAGCGAGATCGACCCCGCGCCGCTGGAGGGCAAGCGCGTCGCCATCCTCGGCTACGGCAACCAGGGCCGGGCACAGTCGCTCAACCTTAAGGACAGCGGCATCGACCTGATCGTTGGGCTCCGCGAAGGCTCGCCAAGCCGAGGCGAGGCAGAAGCGGCAGGGCTGCAGGTACAGCCGCTGGCCGAAGCTGGAAGCGGCGCCGATGTCGTGATGCTGCTCGCGCCCGACGAGATTCTCGGCGACCTCTACGCGCAGATCGAGCCGCAGCTTCGGCCCGGCGTAGCGCTTGGTTTCAGCCATGGTCTGGCGGTGCACTTTGCCTTGATAGAGCCGCGCGAAGACCTCGACGTCTTCCTGGTCGCGCCCAAGGGGCCCGGCACCGCACTGCGCTCGCTCTTTCAGGCGGGCAAGGGGATGGTCGCGCTCTGGGCGGTGGCGCAGAACCGCAGCGGCTCGGCCCGCGACATTGCCCTCGCCTACGGCCGGGCGATCGGTTGCGCTCGCGCCGGGCTCATCAAGTCGAGCTTCGAAGAAGAAGCAGTCGCCGATTTGTTCAACGAGAATGCAGTGGTGTGGGGCGGCGTGCCGGAGCTGCTCCGCGCCGGCTTCGAGACCCTGGTCGAAGCCGGGATATCGCCGGAAGTTGCCTACCTGGAGTGCGTTGGCGAGCTGAAGCTGCTGAGCGAGTTGATCGAAGCGCGCGGCCTGGCCGGCATGCGCGAAGTCATCTCCAACACCGCCGAGCTTGGCGCGGTGCTGGGGGGTCCGCAAGTCATCGACCGTGATGCCCGAGAGCGAATGCTGACGGTCCTCGAGTCCGTCAAATCCGGAGAGTTTGCGCAGCAGCTACGCGACGAAGCACGAGCCGGTTACCCGCTGCTTCGCGCGGCTCGGGCCAGCGCGCGCTCGGCATCGATTGAAGACGCCTTCGAGAAACTGCAGCGCCTGGAGCGCGGCGCCTAGCCGATTTCGTCCTGCAGCGGCACGGCGCGGTCACCGATCGAAGCGCGTTCCAGATACGCCCGTTGCAGCTTGCGGTGCGCTTCGGCCGCGTCGGCGTCGGTGGCAGCAAGCGCCAGCTCGAGCTCTTCGGCGGCGCGCTGCGCGTAATATGCGCGGTCTTGACCGTTCGACTGTTCCATTGCCCTGGCTCCTGCTTTGGCCAAGCTTAGCAGGGCTGTTCAGGAATGTCGCCACGCCAAAGCGCCACCCCACGGTGAGTGCTCAGGGCAACTGGGCAGCGGCGCGATAGAGAGCCAGCCCCGCGAAAAGGGCGCCTACCGAGCACAGCACCGACGCCGCCGCATAACCTGCCGCGGTCCAGTAGGAGTGCCGCTGGATCAGCAGCGCGGTGTCGAGCGAAAAGGCCGAGAAAGTCGTGAACCCGCCGAGGATTCCAGTCGTAAGGAACAGCCGGACATGCTGACTGGCGTCAAGCCGAGAGGCGAAATAGCCGGCGAGAACACCCATCGCTAGCGAACCCGCGATATTGACGAAAAGCGTTGCCGCCGAGCTCGCCGCACCGAGTTTCCACGCCGCTTCGTTGACTCCATGCCGCAACGCGCCGCCGATACCTGCACCTGCGAATACAATGAGATATAGCATGGCTCTTCCATTGCTGCTTAGAAGCGTCGCCGCCAAATGAGATCAGCGGCCGAACAGTTTCTCGAGGTCGCCCCGGGCAAGTTTTACCCAGGTTGGGCGACCGTGGTTGCACTGGCCGGAACGCGGCGTCACTTCCATCTCCCGCAGCAGTGCGTTCATCTCGGCCACCGACAGCACCCGCCCAGCCCGCACCGAACCGTGACAGGCGATGGTCGCTTCGACGAGGTCGAGCCGTTGCTGCAACGAGATCGCAGAGCCGAGTTCGGCGATCTCCGCCGCCAGATCAGTCAATAGCCCGCCGATGTCGGGACTGCCCAGAGCCGCCGGGACGGATCGGACCAGCATCGAGGCAGCGCCAAAGCGTTCGAGGTCCAGACCAAGCGCGGCAAGGTCGACCGAGGCGACCTCAAGCCGGTCGCAGTCGGGCTCCCCCAGCTCTACAACTTCCGGGATCAGCAATTCCTGCCGAGGCACCGAGCCTCCGGAGCGCGCCGACCGCAGCCGCTCCAGCACCAGCCGCTCGTGCGCCGCATGCTGGTCGACGATCACCAGCCCGTCCTCCGCCTCAGCGACGATGTAGGTCGCTCCGACCTGCCCACGCGCGACGCCGAGCGGGTAGGTCGGCACCGGCGCCGTCGCCGGCTCCGCGCGTGCCGCTGGTGCGTGGTCGAAGAGCTTTCGCTCCTCAGCTAAACCAGTCACCCCAGCGAAAGCTGTGGTCCATGCACGGTCTGGATTCCAGCATTCGCTGGAAAGACCATCGTCATTTGATGTCATCCACTGCAGCGGCGCCATCACCTGCTCGCGGGCGGCGCTTCGGTGCGCCTCGGCGTCTAGCGCGGAGCGAAGCCCGCCGACGATCAGCCCGCGCACCGCCTGCGGGTCACGGAAGCGGACTTCGGTCTTGGCCGGGTGGACGTTGACGTCGACGTCCTCGAGCGGGACGTGGAGGAATAACGCCGCGATCGGGTGCCGGTCGCGGGCGATGAGGTCGCGGTAAGCGGCCCGGAGCGCGCCGACCAGCAGCCGGTCCTTCACCGGCCTGGAATTGACGAACAAATATTGCTGGTCGGCCATGCCGCGGTTGAAGGTCGGCAGGCTGACCACCCCAGTCAGCGCGACGCCGTCGCGGACGCAATCGACACCGACCCCGTGGCGGTCGAGCTCGGCGCCGAGCAAGGCCGCGACCCGCGCGGGTGCGTCCCCGGGCTGGAGCGACAGTATCTTGCGGCCATCGTGCTCGAGGCTGAAGGCAACGTCGCTGCGCGCCATCGCCAGCCGCTTCACCGTATCGAGGCAGGCGGCATATTCGCCGCGGGCGCTGCGCAGGAACTTGCGGCGCGCCGGTACCTTGCCGAACAGCTCCTCGATGCGGACCCGGGTGCCGGGCGGAAGCGGCGCCGGCCCCTCCCCCGCCTTTGCGCCGTGGTCGACCGCGATCCGCCAGCCGTCGGGCGCCGCCTGTCCTGAGCTTGTCGAAGGGGTCGCGCGGCTTTCCAGCGTCAGTCGCGAGACGCTGGCGATCGACGGCAGTGCTTCGCCGCGAAAGCCGAAGCTGACGACCTGGCTGATGTCGTCGCTCGGCAGCTTGGAGGTCGCGTGACGCTCGAGCGCGAGCCGCATGTCGGCACGGCTCATCCCGCCCCCATCATCGACGACTTCGATCAGCCCGATGCCGCCGCCCGACAGTCGGACCGCAACGCTGCCAGCCCCGGCGTCGAGAGCGTTTTCGATGAGTTCCTTGAGCGCGCTCGCCGGCCGCTCCACCACCTCGCCGGCAGCGATCCGGTCGATCAATTCCGACGGCAGTCTTCTTATTGACATGGCACTGGGTCTAGCCCAATCCGAGCCGTCCCGCGAAGCGCTGATTTGAGAGCGGAAATTCAGTTTGCGTTCAATGGGAAACATTTAATTTCAACAACTGCCGAAGCGGCAAGTGTTAAAGGCAAGGGGCGATACTGGCAGCATGTTTTGGGCGCGCTGGTTCAAATGGATGTCGCACGACATGGCGATCGATCTCGGCACCGCCAATACGTTGGTGTACGTGCGCGGTCGGGGAATCGTCCTCAACGAGCCGTCGGTGGTTGCGATCGAGACGATCAACGGCGTCAAGCGGGTCAAGGCCGTCGGCGAGGACGCCAAGCTGATGATGGGGAAGACCCCCGACCAGATCGAGGCCATTCGCCCGCTTCGGGACGGGGTCATTGCCGACATTGACGTTGCCGAGCAGATGATCAAGCACTTCATCCACAAGGTGCACGGCGGCAAGATGCGCGCCTGGCGCTTCCCCGAGATCGTCATCTGTGTCCCTTCCGGATCGACTTCGGTCGAGCGCCGGGCGATCCGCGATGCCGCTTCCAACGCCGGGGCGAGCCAGGTTTATCTGATCGAGGAGCCGATGGCGGCCGCGATCGGCGCCGACATGCCGGTGACCGAGCCAATCGGATCAATGGTCGTCGACATCGGCGGTGGCACCACCGAAGTCGCGGTGCTGTCGCTGCGCGGCCTCGCCTACACGACCTCGGTCCGGGTCGGCGGCGACAAGATGGACGAAGCGATCAGCTCCTACGTCCGCCGCAACCACAATCTGCTGATCGGCGAAGCCACCGCCGAGCGCATCAAGCAGGAAGTCGGAATCGCCAAGCCGCCCACCGACGGCATCGGCAAGACCGTGCACATCAAGGGCCGCGACCTGGTCAACGGCGTACCCAAGGAAATCTCGATCAACCAAGGCCAGATCGCCGAAGCCTTGTCGGAGCCCGTCGGCACCATCGTCGAGGGCGTCCGGATCGCGCTGGAGAACACCGCTCCTGAGCTTGCCGCCGATATCTGTGACCAGGGGATCGTGCTCACCGGCGGTGGAGCGCTGCTGCAGGGCCTCGACGAGGTGCTCCGCGACGAGACCGGCCTTCCAGTCACCGTTGCCGACGATCCGCTGACGTGCGTTGCCCTGGGCACCGGCCGCGCGCTCGAGGAAGAGCAGTTCCGCGGCGTCCTGCAGACCGCTTAAGGGGCTGAGCGGTTGGCGCCGCCGCGCCCAGGCTGGTCGCGCCGAGCCCAATATGGCGTCTTCTTCAGCTTCATCGCAGCGCTGATCGGGATCGCCGTCGGCCTGGCGATGCTGGCACTGTCGATCGCCGCCCCGCAGGCATTCCGCAATGTCCGCGGAATAGGCATCGACCTGATGGCGCCGATCAGCGGCGGCCTCCATCAGATCACCGCGACAGTCACCGGGCTTGCCAGCGGCGCCGGCAATTACTGGGATGCTGCCCACCAGAACGGCGCGCTCAAGCAGCAGCGCGACTCGATGGCACGGCAGCTGACGCTGGCACGCACTATTCAGCTCGAGAATCGCGAGCTCAAGGCCGCGCTTCAGCTTCGCGAGCGGACTGCCGACACCGTGGCGGCGGGCCGGCTGGTCAGCTCGTCGTTCCAAAGCCCGAGGCGTTTCGCCGTGCTTTCCGTCGGCAGGAGCGACGGTGTTACAGTCGGCATGCCGGTGCGTTCCGCCGAGGGACTGATCGGGCGGGTGCTCGATACCGGCTCGCAGGCATCGCGGGTGCTGCTGATTTCCGACCGCGCCAACATCGTCCCCGCACGGCTGCTGCGCACCGGGCAGGCCATCATCTCTCAAGGACGCGGTGACGGAACCGTGGAACTCAAGCCCCTTGAAGTGGGCCGCAACCCGTTCCGGCGCGGCGACATCGTCATCACCTCCGGGACTGGCGGCCTTTACCCGCCGCTGGTTCCGGTCGCGAGGGTCGCCCGGCTCGCCGACGATGGCGCAATCGCGCTTCCCCTCGCCGATCCCGGATCGACCAGTTTCGCGATCGTCCAACTCCCTTACGAGCCTCAGGCCGTGGCTGACGCGCCCGGGCCGGCAGAGGGGCCCTGATGGTTCGCTCCGCACTCAAATCCAAGCGCCGGATTGGTGAGGGCCCGGTTCGGGGCGCCACATACATCCCCGCCGCGTCGGTGCTTGCGGCCAGCTTGTTGGCGAGCCTGCCGATCGTTTCGCAGAACGGCTGGTTCCCCGATTTCGGCTTCCTTGCGCTGATCGGCTGGCGGCTGCTTCGGAGCGAGCCCTTCCCGGCCTGGTGGGCCGCGCCGATGGGGTTTTGGAACGACATCGTGACGGGGGCACCGATCGGCATGTCCGTGACGCTTTGGACCGCGGTCATAGTTGGGCTCGATATCGCCGATCGTCGCACACTCTTTCGCGATTACTGGCTCGAGTGGGCAATTGCCGTGCTGCTTCTATTCATCAATGAGGGGCTACAGCTGCAAGTGGCTGCCTGGATGGGGGCCCCACTTCCCATTTCAACTCTGGTCCCGCCCTTGCTGATCTCGGCTGCATCCTTTCCTCTCTTCGCCTGGGCGATCGGGCGCGTCGACCATTGGCGGCTCGGGCGAGTATGAGCCAGCGTTTCGCATCCGCTCACCAGTCGTTGCTGTTTTCCCGGCGGATGTTGCTCGTCGGCGGCGCCCAGGCTGCGGTTGGCGGACTGCTGGTCAGCCGTCTTGGCTGGCTGGCGATCGCCGAGAACGACCGGTACGAGCTGCTATCGGAAAACAACCGGGTGCAACTCATTGTCGTCCCGCCGCGCCGCGGCTGGATCGTCGACCGGGTCGGCAAGCCGATCGCGATCAATCGCAGCGACTTCCGGATCGACATCATTCCCGAGCAGCTCGAGCACCCGGAACCGACGCTTCGCACGCTGGCCGAGGTCCTCGAACTGGGCAGCGACGACGTCGAGCGGATTTTAGGCGAGCTCAAGGCGTCGAAAGGCTTCAAGCCGGTCCAGGTGGCCGAAGACGTACCGTACGAGAAATATGCAGCCGTCACCGTGCGCCTGCCGGAAATGCCGGGGGTGCAGGCGATGCGCGGCTTCTCGCGCTTCTATCCCGACGGACCCGCAGTGGGTCATCTGATCGGCTACGTCGGCACCGCTTCCGAAAAGGAATACGAAAAGGAAAAGAATCCGCTGCTGATCACGCCCGGGTTCAAGATCGGCAAGGAAGGCCTGGAGGAGACTCTGGAGCATCGCCTGCGCGGCCAGCCAGGCGGCCAGAGGGTCGAGCTCACTGCCCGTGGCAAGCTGGTGCGCGAGCTTTCGCCCAAGCCCGACCGAAGCGGCAATGCCGTCCAGCTCGCCATCGACGCCGACCTGCAGGAGTTCGCCGCCCGCCGCCTTGGCGAAGAATCGGGTTCGTGCGTGATCCTCGACTGCGTCACGGGCGACATCCTGGCGATGGTGTCGATGCCGGCCTACGACCCCAACAGCTTCTCCGACGGGATTGGCCGTCTTGAGTGGAGCTCGCTGTCCGAAGATCCGCGCCGGCCGTTGCTCAACAAGGTTCTGAACTCGCTCTACCCGCCCGGTTCGACGATCAAGCCGATGGGGGCGCTGGCCCTGCAGGCTCACGGGGTTGACCCGGCAGAGCGGATCTATTGTCCCGGCGGCTATAGGCTCGGCAACCGCTTCTTCCGCTGCCTCGGCCGCCACGGGTCGGTCGACATGCGGCGCGCTATCGCCAAGAGCTGCAACACCTACTTTTACGCGATGGGCCACCGGGTCGGTTACGACAATATCGCGCCGACGGCGAAGCGCTTGGGCCTCGGTGTCAAGTTCGACTTGCCGGTCGTCAGCCAGAGCTACGGAACCGTGCCAGACAGCGCCTGGAAGCTGCGGAAATATAACGAAACCAAGGGTATCGTCGAACGTCCGGACTGGACTGCCTCCGACACCTTGAACGCGTCGATCGGCCAGGGCTTTTTGATCGTCAACCCGCTGCAGCTGGCGATGATGTCGGCGCGGATCGCGTCGGGCAGGAACCTGCAGCCGCGGCTGATTGGAGTCGGCAAGGAACCGGCGCCGCTCCTCGGGCTAAATCAGGAGCATCTCGAAACGGTTCGCGGAGCGATGTGGGAGGTCGTCAATGGGGACGGGACCGCGGGGGCCAGCAAGCTTCCACTCGACGGCATCGCGATGAGCGGCAAGACCGGCACCGCTCAAGTTCGCCGAATCGCGGGCGGCCAGCGCGGCCAGAGCGGCGACTGGAAATATCGCGACCACGGGCTGTTCGTCTTCTTCGCCCCGTCGGACAAGCCGCGATATGCAGGCGCCGTCGTCATCGAGCACGGCCTGGGCGGCGCCAAGGCGGCTGCGCCAGTCGCCAAGGACGTGCTCACCTACCTGTTCGACCGGCAAAAGGCGCTGCAATCGCTGGCCGCGCTCGAGCAGCAATGGGGGGGCACCCTGGCCGAACGCACTGCCCGCCGGGCCGCCGCAGTCAAGGCGGCCAGCGCCGCTCGAAGCGCGTGATTACCTCGGCCATCATCCCGCAGCCACTGGCCAGGCTGCCGTGGCGGCTGATCTTCATGGTGATCGGCATCGGGCTCATGGGTCTGCTGACCCTCTATTCGTCGGCCGGCGGGTCGATGCGTCCATGGGCGCTCAAGCAGTCGATCATCTTCGCCGGCTTCTTCACCGTCGCTTTATCCATGTCGTGGGTGAAAGAATCGACGATCAAGGCCGTCTCGTTCCCGTTGTATGCCGTGATCCTGATCATGTTGATCCTGGTCGAGATGCTGGGCTTCGTCGGCAAGGGTGCGCAGCGCTGGCTCGACGTCGGCCCGATCCGGCTGCAGCCGAGCGAGTTCATGAAGCCGGCGATCGTGCTGGTGCTCGCCCGCTTCTACGACCTCCTCCCCCCGAACGCTCTGAGAACCTCGCGAGCGATCTGGCCAGCGGCCCTGCTGCTTGGCCTCCCCTTCCTACTGATCCTGGTTCAGCCGGACATGGGGACCGCGCTAATGGTGATTTTCATTGGAATCACGGTCATTTTCATCGCCGGTGCGCCGATGTGGCTGTTCGTCGGCGGCGGCGCGGCCGTCGCCGCGGGGCTGCCCCTCGCCTACGCGTTCATGCACGATTACCAGCGCCGCCGGGTTCTCATCTTCCTCGATCCGGAAGCCGACCCGCTGGGCGCCGGCTACCACATTACCCAGTCGAAGATCGCGATCGGTTCCGGAGGGCTGTTCGGCAAAGGCTATCTGCAAGGCAGCCAGAGTCATCTCGACTATCTTCCCGAAGGACACACCGACTTCGTCTTCGCGACCATGGTCGAGGAATGGGGCCTGGTCGGCGGCGCCTTGCTAATCCTCGCCTTCGCCGCCGTAATTCGCTGGGGGATGCGGGTCAGCATCAATGCCAGGACGCGCTTCGCGCAACTGACGGCTGCGGGCCTGTCGGCGACGATCTTCTTCTACGTCGCAATCAACCTGATGATGGTGATGGGCCTTGCGCCGGTGGTCGGAGTGCCCTTGCCGCTGGTCAGCTTCGGCGGCTCGGCGGTAATGACGATCATGCTGAGCCTGGGGCTGTTGATGGCGCTCGAACGACAGCAACGCACTGGCTCGTCGTTGTGACCGGCCCATGTGTTCCGCTGGGCTTTACGGCAACTGGCAACGCGGCGGCCTTCCCCGTTGAGGCAGACAGGTCTAGATTGGCGTCATGACGGCGGGCGGAGACCAAATTCGCTTCGACTGGCGCCGAGGTGGAGCTGCGGCGGGTGGGCTTGTTGCTACCCTGGTTCTGCTGGCGATGGTGTTTCTCGTCGCCATGTCGAATCGTGCGCGTGACGAGGCGCTGCAGCTCGAACGCCATGCCTATGACGTCACTTTGCTCACACGCTCGATCGAGGCGAGCATTTCCCGCTCCGAGTCCGCGCTCGGCCGCTTCGTGCTCGACGAGGACACCGACACCAGCGGCAACATCTATTATCAGCAGTGGAACCTTGCTGCCCGGCAGATCCGGCAGCTCAAGCAATTCGTCGCCGCCGACAACGCCCAGCGCAAGCGTGTTGAGGAACTGCAAACCCACTATGACGACCTGGGAAAGCAGTTCGCCAATGTCGCGAGGATCGTCGTCGGCCGAAGCGGCGACTATGGAATCGGCTATTATTACGCGGCGACTCGATCGCCCGCTGGGCCTGCGCTGCACTCGAAGCTGCGCGAGATCGCGGTCAGCGAGCGAGCCTCGCTGCAGCGGCGGATCAAAGAGACCGAGCTGTTCTCGGCCCGTGCCGATCAGCTGACCAACTATCTCAGCTGGCTTGGGGTGCTGGTTGGTCTGGGTGCGATTATTCTTGGGGCAGTGGCAGTCCAGGCGATTCGCCAGTTTGCCTACGCCCGCCGGCTTGCGGAGACCGAGACTGAACGCGCCGGCGCACTCGAGCAGGCGGTCGCTGAACGCACCAGCGAGCTACGGCAGGCGAACGAGGCGCTGCGCGCCGAAGGCGAGGAGAGGCAAGCTGCCGAGGCCCAGCTTCGGCAGGTTCAGAAGATGGAGGCGGTCGGCCAGTTGACCGGCGGCATAGCGCATGATTTCAACAACATGCTGGCCGTTGTTGTCGGCGGGATTGATCTTGCCAGAAGGCGACTGAACGGGCCTAGGCGCGAAGTTCTCAACCATCTTAACAATGCGATGGAAGGCGCAACCCGCGCCGCTGCCCTCACCCGCCGATTGCTCTCCTTCGCCCGCTCGGAGCCCTTGCTGCCCGAACGCGTCGATGCGGCCGAGCTGGTTGGCGGAATGTCCGACCTCCTCGACCGCACGCTGGGCGAGCGAATCCGGATCGAGGTCGATCTCGCCGATGACACCTGGCCGACCTACGTCGACCCGCACCAGCTCGAGAATGCCATCGTCAACCTCGCGGTCAACGCGCGCGACGCGATGAATGGCACTGGGGCGCTCCGAATCGCGACCAGGAACGTGAACCTCGCGGCCAATCAGGTCGGGGACGTGCAGGCCGGGGAATATGTCTGCGTTTCGGTCACCGATACCGGCTGCGGGATGACCCCGGACGTGCTAGAACGGGCATTCGAGCCCTTTTTCACGACCAAGCCGGTCGGCAAGGGGACCGGACTAGGTCTGAGCCAGATTTTCGGCTTTGCGCACCAGTCGGAAGGCGAAGTCGGGATCGCAAGCGAAGTCGGCAAGGGCACGACGGTCTCGCTATATTTGCCCCGAACCAAGGCGGAAGCCCCGTCGCGGCGCCTTGGCAAGGCACCTCGCGTTGACAATGACATCACGGTTGCCGGCGCGCGGATCCTGGTGGTCGAAGACGACCCGCGGGTGCGCTCGTCGACCGTCGAAGCGCTGCAGGACCTCGATTACGACCCCGTCGCCTGCAGCAGCGGTGAGGAAGCCATCGGCCTCTTCGACGCCCAGACCTTCGACCTTGTCATCACCGACATTGTCATGCCCGAGATGACCGGCCCCGAGTTGATCAAGACGCTCAAGGAGCGCCGTAGCGACTTTGCGGTGCTGTTCGTCACCGGCTACGTCGGCGAAGAAGGCGGTGACATCGTCGGCTACGAACTGCTGCGCAAGCCGTTCACGGTCGCGGCGCTTGCGGCCGCGGTAGGCGCCGCACTGGCGCCGCCGTCTAGCGAACCGCGCCGGACTTCAGGAGCCGTGGCAGCAAGGTGATAGCGGCGACCACCGGCCAGCGCCGCTGCCAGGGCGTGAGCTCCAGTCCGGCGTTGCTGTGCCGGTTGATCTTCCAGGCAAGATAGTCCGCGCCGCCCGCAAAGGTGGCGCTCGCCTTGGCCAGCCGGAGCAGCGACAGCAGCCTGCCCTTGCGCTGCATGTATCCCCACCACGGCGTCGCCAACCGGTTCAATGCCGGGCCCATACCGTCTTGCAGCGCGGCGTTGGCGAACCGTTCGTAGCGCTCGGGATCGGTATCGACGATATGGCTCGAACGCTCGGATCGCTCGGCGCGCAGCTCCGCCGCATAGGTGAGGGAAAAGGCGCGCTTCCACACCGCGATTGCACTGGCATCGGAGTCCACGAGCGGCACCGTCTTCGCCAGCAGCGTCGGGGCGCAGCGCGCTATCGATCGGACCGTCTGCTGCTCGGCAGCCTCGTCGGCGCTCCACACCAGGCGCGATGGCTGGGAGAAGCGCGCCAGCACCGAGATGCTGCGCGCCTGCGGACCGCATTCCCGTTCCAGGTCAGCCTCGCTCAATACCGAATATTTGGAACGCAGCCCGCCGTGCTCGAAATAGAAGACGTTTGGTGGGATCAGCCGATTGGCCGCAGCCAGCCAGCTTTGCGAGTAAGCCGACCGATAGTCGGAGACGATCAAGTAGAAGTCGAGCATCAGCCCGTCGAAGCGGCGCTCGCGCAGGCAGGAGCCGTAGAACAGCACCGCGCGCGATGCCGAGCCGTGCTTCACGGCGATCGCCCTCGCGATATCCTGGACCTCGGGCTCGGCCGGGGTTGCAAGCTCGGCGGCTACCAGTTCGCTAAGCGCGGACATTGGCTGGGCTCAGGCCGCCAACCGGACGAACGACAGCGGCCGCGCCGATGTCAGGCGGATCGGCCTGCCGATTTCGGCGCAGAAAGTCTCGCCGTCCAGAATGACGTTGGAGCGGTCGCCTTCGATATTGATCTCGTCGGTTTCCTCAAGATGCACGCCGCTCAGCTTGAGCCCGTCGAGCTCACCGCGAAGGCTGGCAACGAAAGCCCGGATTACCGACATCGGCCGCTCGTCGACCGCAAGCATTTTGAGCGCGCCGCGCTTGGAGCCGACGAATTCGCTCGACAGCAGCAGCTTGTCGAGCGTGGTGACGGCAAGGACGGCGAAGCGGCCCGACAAATGACCCTCGCGCTGGGTCGAGATTCGAAGCGGCATGCCGTCGGGCGGCAGGAAACTGGCGCGGACCTTGAACACCAGGCGAAGCATCAGCGCCATTGCCGTGAGCACATGGCTGACGCTGTTGGGCAGGCCGAGCGGGTAAATCTTGTTGCGGCAGTAGAGCATGGTCTCGGCAAGACCGGCGCCGCCCAGGAACATGCCGATCACCGGTTTCGCGGTTCCGTCGGTCTGAAGCGCAATCAGTTCGCGGGCGACCAGGTGCGGCGTGAGGTCGTGCTGGGCCATTTCCACCAGCTTCTCGAGCGCCGCAATCGCGTCGCCATGCGCACCAAGGTCGAGAGCGATCAGGTTGGTTTTGCCGTTGGGCAACACCGCCACCGGCGGCCGGTCGGCTCCGAAGTGGTCGCCGTTGTACATCTCGGTAAGCGCCGCCTGGACGCTGCCGTCGCCGCCGTTGATCACCAGCAGCTTGGGCCGCACCCTGGCGATCGTCCTCAACGCATCGGCGATCTGCTCGACCTGCTCGACTTCATAATGGAAAATGTCCGGGTGCTCCGCGCAATAGGCGCGGATTCGAGACAGCTGAGCCAGGTTGCCGGTCGACTTCGGGTTGGAAAGCAGGGCAATCCGAGGGCGATGCATCAGGCCATCCCGTCGGCGCGGGTGCGAAAGGCGGTGGCCTCCTGCCGTGTCACTTGAGTTTTCGACATGATTTTACCGCCGGGTCCGTTATGAGCAGGAGCCGGCGCAGACATGCTCGGCAGCGTGCTGTCTCTGCGCGCTTTGCGGCCAAATCATGGTGCAGGGACGACGAAATGCGAGCGGTATGAGCCTCATCGACCGGTATCTCACCCGCACCATCGCCGTGCCCTTGCTCGGCACGCTGATCCTGGCGGCAATGCTGCTCGTGCTGGACAAGATGCTCCGCCTGTTCGATTTCGTCGTCAACGCCGGCGGCCCGGTCAGCGTCGTCTGGCGGATGCTCGCCAACCTGCTCCCGGAATATTTCGCGCTCGGAATCCCGATCGGACTGATGCTCGGAATCCTGCTCGCTTTTCGCAAGCTTGCCCTTTCGTCGGAGCTGGACGCCCTGCGCGGCATCGGGGTTGGGTACGGCCGGCTTCTCCGGATCCCCTATATCTATGCCTTCGCTTTGATGGCGCTTAATCTACTCATCGTCGCCTACCTGCAGCCGATCGCTCACTACCGCTACGAGGGGCTTCGCTTCGACCTGCGTTCGGGAGCGCTCGGCGCTTCGATCAAGGTCGGCGAGTTCAACCGCATGGGCAAACGGCTGACGCTGCGGATTGACCAGAGCCGCGACAATGGCACTCGCCTGGAAGGCATTTTCGTGCAGGTCGACGACGCCTCGGGCGGAAGCGTCGCCGCGACTGCGCAAGGTGGCCGCTTCCTCGCGACCGACGATTCCCAGGTGATCCTGTTCCGGCTGCGCAATGGCCGGCTGGTCCAGCAATCCCCCAAGTTCCCGGCGCCGCGGACACTGACGTTCGCAAGCTATGACCTGCCGATCCCGATCCCGGCGATCGATCCGTTCCGAAGCCGCGGCACCGACTATGAAGAGCTCTACCTCGATGAGCTGTTCCGGCTTGGCTACGGCGGAGCGGCAAGCGGCGAGGAGCAAAGGCTCGGCGCCCAGGCCAACCTCCATTTCCGGCTGGTCGAAGTGTTCATGATGCTGATGCTGCCGATGCTGGCGGTGGCGCTGGCAGTGCCGCCCAAGCGAAGCAGCTCGTCGCTCGGAATCTTCATCGGGATCGTGATGGTGGTCGCCTATCACAAGGTGAATCAATATGGCGAGCAGGCCGGCGCCCAGGGCCGAATCGACCCGATCATCGCGTTGTGGGGACCGTTCCTCCTGCTCGCCGTACTGATCGGCTGGATGTACCATGTCATCGCCCACCGCCCCGGCGGCCAACCTATCGCCACCCTCGAATGGGCAGCGGCCCGGGCCGGGCGCTGGGTGCGCGGGCTGCTGCCGCGGTCTCGCCAGACATGATCAACCTGCGCCTGTTCCCGTCGAGGCGGCTTGCCTTCTACACCGTGCGGCTGTTCGTCACTCGCAGCCTTGCGGTGCTGGCGGGCCTGGTGCTGATCCTGATGACCCTCGACCTGCTTGGGGAGTCCGGGAAGATCCTGGCGGTCAAGGGCAACGGCGAGCCGGAGCTTTGGAAATATGTGTCACTCCGCATCCCCCAGCTGATCTCGCGTTTTCTGCCCTTTTCGGTACTGCTTGGAACCCTGATCGCCTTCGTCGGCCTCAACCAGCATAGCGAGGTCGTGGCGATGAAGGCGGCAGGAATATCGGCCCACCAGATGCTGGCGCCGATCATCATCGCCAGCTTCGGAATCGCCGGACTCGCGTTCGTCTTCAACGAGACGGTGGTCGTGAATTCGGCGCGCGCCGTGCTCGCCTGGGACGAGAACGACTACGAACCGCTAAAGCCCGAGACGGGGATCCTTACCAATGTTTGGGTGCTGAGCGGCGGCGACCTGATCCGAGCCAGACATGTCGGCGGGCAGAACGCCGGCTTCCATGCCGATGACGTGACCATCTACGAGCGCAATAACGGCGCGCTCCAGCGGGTTATCGACGCCGAGAAAGCGGTACCGCAAGGCCCGCGGTGGCGCCTTGAGAACGTCCGCATCTACGACTCACGGATGAATGTCGTGAGTAACGCGCAGAGCATGTCGGCGATGGAGGGAGTGACCCCGCAGCAACTCACCCTTGCCCGAGTCGACCCGGAGACGACCAGCTTCTTCGACCTTCGCCGCAAGATCGATGACATGGAGCGTGCGGGTATCCCGACCGCTGAAGCCCGCGCCGGGTTGTGGCACAAGATTTCGGGACCGATGTCGTCCGTGCTGATGCCACTGCTTGCCGCGGTCGCCGCGTTCGGCCTGGCGCGATCGGGCCATGTGTTGCTCCGTGCCGTGCTTGGGATGGCGCTCGGTTTTGCCTTTTTCCTCGCCGACAATTTCAGCCTGGCGATGGGCAATGTCGGCGCCTACCCGCCGGTTATCGCCGCCTGGGCGCCGTTCCTGCTTTTCCTGCTGATCGGCGAGACGGTGCTGATCCGCTCCGAGGAGTGATCAGCCGAGGCGTTCCGCGTGCCAGCGCAGATGTTCCGCCATGAAGGTCGAGATGAAGTAATAACTGTGATCGTAACCCTCGCGGCGGTTAAGGGTGAGCGCGATCCCTGCCCGCTCGCAGGCGCTTTCCAGAAGCTCCGGCCGAAGTTCCTGCTCGAGGAAGGGGTCGGCGGTGCCAACATCGACCAGTAACTCGGGAAGCCGGGCGCCATCCTCGATCAGCGCGATCGCATCATGCCTGCGCCAGGCAGAGGCATCCGCTCCAAGATAGCCGCCGAGCGCCTTCTGTCCCCAGGGCACCTGGGATGGCGCGACGATCGGCGCGAACGCCGACACGCTGCGGAACCGCAGAGGGTGATTGAGCGCGATCGTCAGCGCTCCATGCCCGCCCATCGAATGGCCGGTGATCGCCTGCCGCCCCATAGCGACCGGGAATTCGCCTGCGACGAGGTCCGGCAGTTCCTCCGTTACATAGGTCCACATGCGATAATTAGCCGCCCAGGGCTCATGCGTCGCATCGACGTAAAAGCCGGCACCCTGGCCGAAATCATAACTCTCCGCGTCCGCGACTCCTTCGCCGCGTGGGCTGGTGTCCGGCGCGACGAAGACCAGACCAAGTTCAGCACAAGCGGCGCGGTACTCGCCTTTTTCGGTGACGTTTGCCTGGGTGCAGGTCAGGCCGGATAGGTACCAAACGACCGGCAGAGCGGCTCCGTCGGCGGCTTGCGGCGGCAGAAATATCGAGAAGGTCATCGGGGTTCCGGTCGCGCTCGACGAATGGCTGACGACCAGTTGCCGTCCCCCGTGGGCTTTTACCTCGGAGACGATCTCCATCAGTAAACGACCACCGAGCGAATACTCTCGCCCGAATGCATCAGCTCGAATCCCTTGTTGATCTCTTCGAGGTTCAACACGTGCGTGATCATCGGGTCGATCTCGATCTTCCCGTCCATGTACCAGTCGACGATCTCGGGCACATCAGTGCGGCCCTTGGCCCCGCCGAATGCCGTCCCGCGCCAATTGCGGCCGGTGACGAGCTGGAACGGCCGCGTCGAAATCTCCTTTCCCGCCTCGGCAACGCCGATGATGATGCTCGTGCCCCAGCCGCGGTGGCAGCATTCCAGAGCGGTGCGCATCACTTCGGTGTTGCCGGTGCAGTCGAAGCTGTAGTCGGCGCCGCCGTCGGTCAGCGCGAGCACCTCCTCGATGACCGCCGCGCGGTCCTTGCCCGAAGCGTCGATGAAGTCGGTCATGCCGAACCGCCGCCCCCACTCCGCTTTGGCCGGGTTGATGTCGATGCCGATGATGCGGTCGGCGCCGACCAGCTTGGCGCCTTGGATAACGTTGAGCCCGATCCCGCCGAGCCCGAACACGGCCACGTTGGCGCCGGCTTCGACCTTGGCAGTCTTGATCACCGCGCCGACGCCGGTGGTGACGCCGCAGCCGATATAGCAGGCGCTCTGGAACGGCGCGTCCTCGCGTATCTTCGCCACCGCGATCTCCGGAAGCACCGTGAAGTTCGAAAAGGTGGAGCAGCCCATGTAATGGTAGACCGCCTCACCGCGGTAGCTGAAGCGGC
>JACCSV010000168.1 GCA_013812805.1 Sphingomonas sp.
CGGCGCGGCCGGATCGAGGAGGACGGCCTTATCCTCAACTGGTCCAGCGGCCAGAATTCGGCGCTGGATGCGCGCGACATATCCCGCGGCCGCGACATCGGCAACGTGACGGTTCAGCGGCGGACAGCGAACGGCCTCGAGGACGTCCCCTACGACGTGACCTTCGCCTTTGCGTTTTTTGCATTCAGACCAAAAGGCAAGATCATCGATCAATGATGGCCAGAAACTCGCGGTCTTTCAAACACAGGAGAATTAATCTTGAAGTTTAATTTATTGGCGCCTGCTGTAGCCGTTGCTGTGGCCGTAACGTCAACGCCGGCAGCGGCAGCGCAACTTCGTTCCTTCGACACCCGCGCCTTTGCCGCAGCGCAGGCGCAAGGCCGACCGATATTGGTCGATGTGTCCGCCGAATGGTGTTCGACGTGCCGCGTGCAAGAGAAGCATATCGCGAAGATCACTCGCGACTCGGCGTTCGTCAAGCTGGTCATCTTCAAGCTCGACTACGACAAGCAGAAAGCTGAGCGCCGCCAACTGAAGGTGCCTCGCCAGAGCACATTGATCGCTTTCCGCGGACGGCGCGAGATGGGTCGATCGGTGGCCGATACAAACCCCCGTTCGTTAGAAGCTCTCATTCGAAAAGCGATGGGCCGATAGTGAGAGCGCATCTCGTGCGGACCTTTCATCACCGCGTGAAGAGCCTTCTCCCGTGATAGCCTGCACCCGCGGAGCTGCGAACCAAAAGCCAAGTGGGGCTTTTGACGCGTGATTGACGGTCTCAGCCCTATCCTCGCGTTCGTTGCAGGCGTTCTTTCGTTTTTGTCACCGTGCGTTCTTCCGCTTCTGCCAATCGTCCTTTCCACTGCGCGAAGCCGACATCCCCTGGGGCCCGTCGCGCTTGGGGCGGGGCTCGCGATCAGCTTCACCATCATCGGGCTGTTCGTTGCCACGATCGGCTATGCGATCGGGCTCGACGGCGATCTGTTCCGGAGGATTGGCGGGGTTTTGCTCGCTGGCTTCGGACTGCTACTTCTGGCGCCTGCCGCGCAGATGGCATTCAGCGTCGCTGCCGCACCCGTGGGCCAGTGGGCGAATGGGCACATGGCCGCCTTCGAAGAGCGGGGCCTTGGCGGGCAAGCCGTTCTTGGCAGTCTGCTGGGTGCGGTGTGGGTGCCATGCGTCGGGCCGACCTTGGGCGCGGCTTCTCTGCTTGCCGCCCAGCAGGAACATCTGGGTAATGTCGCATTGGTGATGATGGCGTTCGGGATCGGCGCCGCGGTCCCGCTGGTCGCCATCGGCTTTGCCTCGGCCTCGATCAGGGTTCGGCTTCAAGACAGGCTTCGCTCCATTGGCGGCGGAGGCAAACAGATCCTGGGTGCCGCCCTTTTGGTCATCGGACTGCTCATAGTCACTGATCTCGATCGCACCCTCGAGATTTTCCTCACGGAAGCGTCGCCCGATTGGCTAGTCGAAGTCACCACCCGCTACTGAGAAGATCTTGGCCGCATCTAGCAAAACCAGCGCTCTTCACGAGTGGCCACAGGAGCTGCAACTTCTGTTGGCGCTGAAATCCCACCCTCAAGTGTCCTATCATACGAAATGTGTGCCCGATCATCCGGAGCGGAACCGCAAGACTGCACGTGCGCTCCCCTAATGAAACCAGATGAAAACCGAGAATCTCGAACGGCTGCTCTGTCTGCTGGACGTGCGTCTGCAGGCGATTGGGCTGTGTGAAGTAGCGCCCGGTTGGCGCCTTAGCCTTCCTTGTGCCGAGGGTGTGCTCGTCCACTATATCCTCCAGGGCAGCGGTGTCCTGTGCTCTGGCGATGGTGGCTTCGTGCCCTTTCAGCCAGACACGCTGATCTTTCTGCATCCCAATTGCGGCAGCCATGAACTCGCCATGACAGGGGCTGAGCCGCACGTCGCCGTGTGGAAAAACGCTTCGGCGCCTCTGGGAGAGGGGATGATGAGGTTCACCGCTGGTGATGACCCATCGATCGTTAGCGCCTGCGCCGTGGTCACTGCCGACTGCGGCGGCCTCGACCTGTTCGAGCAGCTTCGCGAGCCGATCTGCGAGCAAGTGCGCGATCACCCTGGCCTCCGGCAGGCGTTCAACTTGATGCTTGCCGAATTCAAGCACCCGCGTTTTGGCACACGTGCGCTGGCTGAGGCGCTGATGAAGCAGTCGCTGGTCATCGCGCTCCGGCAGCAGGTCGAACGCGGCGACGTCCGCCTGATCTCGCTTCCCGCGATGCGGGACACGCGCTTGCTAAAGGCACTGCTGGAGATGATGGAGCAACCGGCGCGGGGGCACACACTCGACCAACTCGCGCGCACCAGCGGAATGAGCCGCTCACTGTTCGCTGAACGGTTCGCCGAAACCTTCGAACGCCCACCAATGGACCTTCTAAAGCAGATCCGGCTGCACCGGGCAGCCAATCTCCTACGCAGTACGCAACTGCCGATCCAGATCATCGCCATGACGGTCGGCTATGCGAGCCGAAGCTATTTCTCGCGGGCCTTCCGGGCGGCGTACGATCGCGATCCGAAAGCATTTCGCGAAGAAGCACGAACGCGGTCGCCGGGCGTAGCTGCCACTCAAGAGAGCTCGAATGCCAAACACTAAGGAGAGTTGAAATGAAAAACTTCGCTGGAAGAACGACGATCGGAATGCTCGCGCTCGGCGGTGCCAGCCTTCTAAGCGGTTGCGCTGTGCCGGCGGCCGGGTCGCAGTCGCCGATGGCGGTGCGGCAAATGAGCGCTGCAGGTGTGCAGTCGATGGTCGCCGGCTGGCCCGAGGCGTCGCGCATCGCCGCAATGGACATGATGAGGAAGTACGGGCCCCCGCAGGAAGTGACGGCGTCGATGCTGATGTGGCGCAACAACGGGCCATGGAAATGGACGACCGTGTCCCGCGAGACGATTCCGCACAGTTTTCCGATGCCGCACCCAGATCTGCTCGAACAAGCCATCGATTATCGCGTGCCCGTCGGTCGGTTTGACGACCTTGCCCGCTATGACGGCAGTGTGATCGCCGAACGGACAAAAGGCGAGATGTCAGCGCGCTGCGACAAGGAAGGCGCGAACTTCCTCGCGATCAACCTCGCCAATGACATCGCAACGCAGCGCCGCGGGGTCGACGACGCGCGAGCTTATTACGCGCGAGCCATGAAACGCTTTAAGGAAAGCGGCCAGATGGACCCGTACATGCAGGGGCTCCGCTTCCAGGTGCCTCGGGGCAACACTGGCGATCCGGATCGGGCCGTGATGTGAAGAGCAGCAACTTGGGAGGAATGATCGTGACCGATAAAATCAATCTCAAAGCGGCAATCGTGGCGGGCATCATCGCCGGCGTGGTGTTCATGATGCTCGAGATGGTTTTAGTGGGCACCGTCGGCGGCCAGAGCCCGTGGGGGCCGCCGCAGATGATCGCCGCAATGGCAATGGGCAAGGGTGTCCTGCCGCCGCCCGCAGCCTTTGACCCGGTGATCATGGCCGTTGCCATGATGATCCACCTGGTGCTGTCGATACTACTTGGAGTGGTGCTCGGTTGGGTGATCTCGCATTGGCGTTTGTCGCTGGTTGCGGCGATCGTCGCGGGCATTGGGTTCGGGCTCTTGGTCTACTTCCTGAACTTCTACGTGATGACAGCCGTGTTTCCGTGGTTCGCAATGGCGCGCGGCGGGATCTCGATCTTTGCTCATGCAGCTTTCGGTCTGGTCCTTGGCTGGGCTTACAGCGCCATCGCCAAACCGAACCACTCGGAGCGACTTCATAATGCGTGACATGTTCAAAGTTCGACGGGTCGGGTTTTGTCAGCGAACGCAGCTGGTGCCGAGCTCGAGACACAGCCCTACCCCGGCATTGCGCAGAACGAACAAGGAGAAGAGTGATGAACGCGACTGACCTCACGCCGGCCGAGCGTCGCAGCCGCGGCACCTATTTGCCGAAGGACGAGGCGCTGGGCTACCCGCGAGAGCGCACCGCCATCCTGATCATCGACCCGGTAAACGACTTCCTTTCCGAAGGTGGCGCGGCCTGGGAACTCACCAAGGGAACCGTCGAGCATAACGACGTCGTCGGGCACCTTCGCCAGCTGATCGACGGCGCCCATCAGCGGGGCATTCCGCTGCTGTTCGGCCCAATGGCCTATACTGAAGAGGATTATGCCGACCACCAGCTCCAGAAGCGCAGCGGCATCAACCGCATCATGTACGAAAAGAAGATGTTCCTCTCCGGAAGCTGGGGCGCGGACTTCCATCCCGAGCTACAGCCCGGGGCGGACGACGTCATTCTCGAGCCGCATAAAAGCACTGACGTTTTCATGACGGACCTTCCCGAACAGCTCGGGCGGCTCGGCACTACCCACCTCGTAATTGCCGGGATGGCGGCGAATCTGTGCTGCGAATCCACGGGTCGTCACGCTGTGGAGCGCGGATTTGACGTCACCTATGTGTCGGACGCGATCGGCTCGGAGGATATGCCGTCCTACGAGGCTTCGATCAGGATCAACTATCCGCTGCTCAGCAATGCGGTGATCACGGTCGAGGAATTCTTCCAAGCCTTCGACGAAAGCGCGTCTGACGCCTCGGCCGTGCAGGCGGGAGATACGGTGCGTGGGTCCGATCATGGCGATATCGGCACGGTCCAGGAGGCGCTGCGTGCCGACGGCGAATATGAAGCATGCCTGCTGGTCCCGCGCGGTCTGATCTTCACCACCGATACCTATATCCCGATGGACGCGGTTGTCCGTCGGTCCGGGACTGATGTTTTCATAAACGTACCGAAGCTGGTTGCGGGCAAGATGCCGTGGACCAGCCGTCCAAGTGCCACGGACCGCAAGCAGAAGGACGGGCCAGCCGCGGCCTCGGTAGCAAAGCTCTATAACAGCTTTGAACCGACGGGCCGCAGAGGTGATCCCGCTTCCGCTCGGTCACTCGATGAGCCCGTGGGCTCCGCTCCGCCTAGTGCGCAAGCAGGCGACATTGCGGGATAAGGAGGATGTCGTCCCCCTTTGGGTGGAAAGCGGACATTAGCCGGCGGGGAACCGGACCGGACCTAGAGATTTGCTATAAGACATTAGGGCGGGGAGCAACAGCCTTCCCGGACGCTCGATTGCAACTCTCCTGTATCGGAGGACAGGGCACATCCCCGTAGGAGCAGAACACGCAGCAGTCGCCCGCCAGCGGCCTTAAAACCGCGCCGCAATGCTTGCAGTCGTAGAAGAACTGACAAGCATTGGTGGGCATGGTCTCCGTAGAGATGCCTCCACACTTGGGGCAGATCAGGGTGGACTCAAGGGCGGTCATTCGCCGAGCAGCTTCATCAGTGGAGCCTCCAGAAAGGGCCACGATGCGCTCAGGACCACGAGCGCGGAGGCCGCGATCAACAGCCAAGTGGTCGACCGCGATGGCTGCGCGCAATTCGCTCCGGTTACGCATGCGTGACTGCGCCGATGATAGAGGAGCCAGCTGGCGAGCACGGCCAATAGTGCAATGACAGGTTTGCGAAAATGGGCCATGCTACGCGATTACCACCGCCGAACAGTGGAGCGAGCTAACACGGCAGTCGCTTCAAACGAAATTCCGGCGATCTGTGCGTCAATGTCCCGCGCTGCGGTCATTTGGGCCGCCCCAGCGCTGGCAGCCATTCTCCTGTGTATGGCTCTGGGTCTCGAAGGAACGGCAAGCCTCTACGTTTCTGTGCCGCTCGTGGCTGTGAGCATCGCCGGTGGCTGCGTTTACATAGGGTGGGTTTACGCGCGCGCTCTTTTGCGGCGGCGCTAACGTCTGCTTTCCACCCATTGCAGACATTGCGCGCCTTTGCGCTTTCGTCCGATAATGGTAACCTTACGCCCGCCAACATTGGGAGGTGCGAATGCATAGTTCGGTACGGGCGTTGGCGGGTGTCCTCGCCCTTTCCGCCTGCGTGAGCGCAAGAGCGGATCCAGTCCAGCTCTCCTCGCCCCGCGCCGCCAACGCCAGTGTTGTGCTGGGAGATGGTCGGATTCTGCTGCTTGGAGGCTGCGTCCGCGACGGCTGCGAAGCCGGGCCGGCCAGCGCTATGGTGGATATGTTTGATCCCAGGAAGGGGACATTCGTCAACGGCGGCCGACTGCTCGCTCCTAAAGTTGTATCGGAGGCGGTCAAGCTGCCGGACGGCCGGATATTCGTGGTCGGCGGCTGGGACCAAGGGAAGGCAAGTGCGAGCGCGGAGATTTTCGACCCGAAGAGCGGCCGGTCGCAATCGGTCGGCTCGCTATCGACCACGCGGGGCGACGTCAGCGTTGTTGCTCTCGCCGACGGGCGAGTTCTGGTCGCTGGGGGCTTCGATGGACGACAGCGTTTGGCAGGAGCGGAAATCTTTGACCCGCGCACCGGCAGGTTCACTCCTGTGGGGCCCTTGAACGAAGCGCGGTCGGGCACGGAATCGGTACTGCTCAAGGATGGCCGTGTGCTTGTCATCGGCGGTGTGACAGGCGGTCCGGGCGCGACCATGCCGCTCGCGAGCGCGGAGATTTTCGACCCGGCCACGGGCCGCTTCACTTCCACAGGCTCTCTGATCGAAGCCCGCTTCAAGCACGCCGCGCTACGTTTGCCGGACGGCCGCGTGCTCGTGATCGCCGGATCAGACGAGCGCGGCCGCGACGGTGGCAAGAAACGGACGCTGGAAATCTACGATCCGGCGCGCGGGGAATTCACGCTCGGTGGGACGCTGCACCACGCCCGTTACAAGCTGACAGACGCGGTGGCGCTGCTGGCGGACGGCCGCGTGCTGATCGGCGGCAGCGGGCGCTATCCGGAAGTATATGATCCGGCGACCCTACAGAGCGCAGAGTTGGCCGTGGACCTGGGTCGCAGCTGGAACTTCATGACCGCAGCCACCCTTGACGACGGTCGAGTGCTGCTGGCGGGCGGCTACAGCGAGGACGGCCTTGAAGTATCGGACCGCACTTGGCTTCTGGCCATCTAGCGCAGTGTCAGAAGCCGGAGATAAGCTCGCGAGGTTGGCGCGCAGTGCCTCGACGGCTTAGCCGCCTTGCATGACCTCAGCGGCTGCAGCAACTAATTTGTCCGCTTTCCACCCATTGCAGCCATCACGACCGCGTGCGAAGTCCACGGCGATCCAGTGGCAAAGGACAACACGATGCCAAAAGCTAGAGAGAATCCTTTGATGAGGCCGGTGAAGCCTTCCGCTGAGCTCGCGGCGATCACCGGTGAAGCGTCGCTCCCGCGCACTGAGGTCGTCCGGAAGGTCTGGGACCACATTAAGAAGAACAAGCTGCAGAATCCGCAGAACAAGCGGGAAATTGTGGCTGACGACAAGCTCCGCCCGGTGTTCGGCAAAGACCGGGTTTCCATGTTCGAGATGAACAAGCATCTCTCGCGCCACCTGAGCTGAAGCGCGACACGGCGCGGGCAATTTCCGCTGTCGATTGCGGCGGACACTCGCGCGATTCGCGTGCTCCTCCGCCGATGCTAAGTCAGGCGTTCAGTGCGTCACTGAGTCAGACAGTTCAGCCTCTCGCGCGCGTCGTTCGAAGAGGGCCGCTAGCTCCTGGTGTCGAGCTTTGGCTGCCGGCGTGAGGGCTCTCGTCGCTCGATTTATTCCGCCGCGCGCCGGGTGTAGAATCGATGGTTTGTATCCATGTCCACTTCGTGTGCGAGCCACAAACGCTTCTGTTGGTGCTGCTCTCCTACGCTAGCTTTCGGGCCGCTTTAGCTGACGCGAGGGGCTCTTGAGTGACTACCACGACAGTCGAGGAAAAGTTGGTGATGTCGTAAAGCTTTTTTGCGAACGCCTTCGGTAGCCGAATGCACCCATGAGAGGCTGGATAGCCGGGCACTCTTCCAGCGTGCAGTGCCACACCATCCCAGGTAAGCCGCTGCATGTAAGGCATTGGCGCGTCGTCGTAGAGCGTGGATCGGTGCTGCACTTTCTTCTGCAAAATTGGAAAGACGCCCTCCGGAGTGTCGTTCCCGGGCTTTCCCGTCGACACGTCGGTGGACTCCCACGCCTCTCCATCCTTGAACACAAATGCTTTTTGGGACGGAAGGCTGACGACGATCAGAACACCGTCTCGCAGGGCCTCCTGTGGAGTAGGAGGTGGCGGCGGTGGCGGCTCTACTGGTTCGGGCGGTGCAAGGCTAAGTGGTCCAGCACCCCCTCCAGGGTTCATAGCGACATGAGCAGCCGGCGCTAACGTTCTGTCGGCGTGAGTGAAGAATAGCGAGGTCTGCGTTGAGGATTTCGAAGCCGGCTGACCGGCGCTCCCGAGAAAAAGTGCGGCGATCGTGCCAGCAGTGGCGACGACGAACCTTTTCATGACCACCTTCTAAACAGGACGTCTCCCGCAAAACGCTTCAAGTGCTCGGTGGCTCCTGCCTGCTGCGGGAATTTGCTAATGATCGCTTCCACCCATTGCAGACCTTGGCAGCTTAGGAATGCTCGACGGGGCGGTCTGGTCCGACGCCGTGCGCGGTCTCCGTCTTTTCGCGTGGCCTGGGACCTTGGTCTTCTACCAGCTCATCGAACAGAGCGCGATAATGAATCATTGCCTGCCGCAGCTCTTCGGTGCTGGCTTCGCCGCGCTCGTGCCTGACGGCGATGTCGTGCCCCGCACGATAGTGCTTCACGACTTCAGGATGGTCGACTGAAATGTCGCCGGCACTTTGCTCAAAATCGCTGACCGGGTAGCCCCGAGTGCGCATTACCTCGCCCAACAGATTATCAGCCTCGGTAACTGCTCGAGGTGGAGCGTCGACAAACCGGGCCTGAACTTCGGTCCAGCGATGCTTGAAGCCGTCTCGAGCGGCGGGCTCTAGCGAGCGGATGTCGAGCTTCTTCACTCGTTTTTCCCGCTGCGCCAGCTCCGCTTCTGCCTTGCGGCGGCTCCCCTTTTCCTCGAGCTCATGCTCATATTCCGGTCCGAATCGAGATCGCAATTGCTCTGATTGGCGCCGCTGAAGAAAAAGCCAGGCGCCAACCGCGAGAACGGCGACAACGGCTAGTACGATCAACAGGGTCTCATCCATTACCGGCCTCCTAATGCGACGGTTGCATCAGGTGGAACGCACGATGAGGCAACGAAGGTGCGATGATCCTCGAACGTCGCGAGAGACCGCCGGTTATGTCGCTTTCCACCCCATGCCGAGATTAGAGCAGAGGCAAAATCCGTTGCACCAGTCGCTAGTCACCGCTGTCCCAATTGAACAAACAGCACGAACCGCGCGAGAAACAGTCCGACGCTCCTTCTCCTGTCTTGCCCAACTGCACGAGCGGGAGCGCACACGTTTCCCAGTCGCCAACTCGCCCCGAAAAGATGGCCCTGAACCCACAGGCGCAATGTCCGCTTTCGACCCATTGCCGACACTAGTGGTAAATGCGACCAAAGCCTTGAATGATCGTGCCGTCCGACAACTTTCCAAGCCTGCCCTTGCGGCGCCGTGTCAGCGAAGTCTGGTCCGTACGCGGGTTGTTGTTTTGGGCCGGCATAGGCTTGTTGCTCGTGGGCTGCGTCAGTTCGACGCTGCGTGCCCTGTTGACGGAATGGCACGCCCTGTCCGTAGCGGTCTTCGTCCTATTGGGCTTGATCATTGTCCCGTCGCGCTATTGGCCGATGGCGCTTTTACTTGGCGCTGGATTTTATGGCCTATTGCGAGGTGCGTCAGGCCTCAAAGAACGAGCAGTAGGGCTGCCTGTCACTTGGTTGGACATTGCTTCTGGAGCAAGCGACCCGTTAATCATCATAAGGGCTATTGGCTATCATGGGTCAGTACCCGCGCTGCTGTTGGTATCTTTTCTGCTAGCCGCGGGCTCCCTTGCTCTCATGGCCAAAAGCGGAATCCTCAAGCCCTCGCGAGTTGCAATGGCCGCGCTAGAGGGCGCCGTTCTCGCGGCGCTCGCCCTACCTGCTCTTTGGTTGACTGGGCGCGACGTGCACGCGCACGCGCGAAGCCTGTTTCCAAACATTGTGCTTCAACTTTGGGAGCCTCATGGGCAAAGGCTACTCGCCCGGCGCGTCGGTCCACTCGAGTACATCGCGTTTACTTATGTGGCGGGGCAACAGGATCTGGTCGCGCTTACCGACCTTGCTGTCCCGGAGATGCCAGCGAGTCAGGTGAAGGAGGCAGTTTCTCAATATCTGCAAATCCAAGGCCTCGGCGCATTGCCGAACATCGTCATCCTGCATGCTGAGTCTACGTTCGACCCGAACCAGATATTCCGATTGACAGAACCTGTCGTTTTACCATTGTGGACACGAGGACCGCAGACGGTCTCGCTTGGGCCCTTGAGGGTGAACGTAATTGGCGGCGGGACGCAAGTCACACAGTTCGAATTGTTCACTGGCACCGATACGCGGCAGTTCGGCTACTTCGGTTTTTATAGTCACCTTACTCTCGCGCCTAAGCTTAAAACGCCTTGCCAGCGGAGCTGGCGAGCCGGGGCTATCGCACGATTGCTTCATACCCAGCCGATCCGAGCTGGCTCGGTGCAGGGGCAGCGTTTGCAGCGTACGGGTTCGACAAAACATATTTCGCGAAAGACCTACGCCTTAGTGGCGACTGGTCGGAGAGTGATCCCGACCTGGTTACCCGGATAATCGCTGAGGGCGTGTTTGAGCGGGCACATGCGCCCCTATTTCTGTATCTGAGCACACTCGAAAATCACGGGCCGCATCCTTGCGCTCACTTCGAAGTCCGCTCCGACTTCGTAACGTCGTTCCAGGGAAGTGCTCCCTTCGCCCGCGATTGCGCATTGAATGAATATATTCGTCGTGCAGCATCCACATCTAAAGCGATGCGGATCGTATTGAATCGACTAAAGCGAGTTGAGATCACGACCCGACGGCCTTACGTGCTGTTGGTCTATGGGGATCACCAACCGTGGAGTTTCACTGACGGCACTTATTCGGTGGCCGGGGGGCTGGCAAACGCCGGTGACATGCAATCTTTTGCCCGCTTTCGCCAAGGCGACAATCAGAACATCACTTTCTATCATTTAATTTCGTCGAAGACCGGTGTCACCATCGGCCACTTCAATGATGCAATTCCGACGACTTTGTTACCAGCCCTCCTTAGCGCCTATGCCGCTCGGGATGAGAGCGATCTGTTTCAGCCGATTAACTTCCTCGCTTTCCGAAAGTGTGGAAGCGACTACCGTAGGAGCAGTTGCCCGATCCGCGACGGTGTCGATCGGTGGTCGCGCGCAGGGGTGCTCAAACGGCACGCTGCGGTCCGCTAGCTCCCTCTATCAGGTCGCCATTGACCGCCCGCTAACGACGACCCCGGCCCCGGTGTTCGGCAATGTCCGCTTTCCACCCATTGCGGACATGCGCGTCGAATGGGGTTAGCTCCGCCGTCGCGCCTCGAAGGTGACGGCGGGATATACCCGCGCAGAATACCACGCGAGTGCGACAGCACCCAGCACCGC
>JACCSV010000193.1 GCA_013812805.1 Sphingomonas sp.
AAGCCGAGGACCGGATCGCCCGCGCTGCCGAGGCGCTGGCTTTCGATCCGGCGCGGCTGGACGCCGTCGAGGCGCGGCTGTTCGACATCCGCGGGCTTGCCCGCAAGCATCGGGTCGAGGCCGATGCTCTGGCCGAGCTTGGCGAAAAGCTGCGCGCGCAGCTCGCCGAGATCGAAGCCGGTGGCGAACGGGTCGAAGCGCTCGAGGCGCAGCTGCAGCAGGCAAGGCACGAGTATTCCGAGCTGGCGGCGAAGCTCAGCGAGCAGCGGCACGCGGCCGCGGCCAGGCTCGATGGCGCGGTTGCCGGCGAGCTGGCGCCGCTCAAACTCGATTCTGCACGGTTCCACACGGCAATCGCCCAAGCGGAGCCCGGAGCCGCCGGCACCGACCGAGTCGAGTTCGAAGTCGCGACCAACCCTGGCGCTCCGTTCGGGCCGCTGACCCGGATCGCCAGCGGCGGCGAGCTGTCGCGCTTCATCCTGGCGCTGAAGGTGGCGCTGGCCGAAGCGGGAAGCGCGTCGACGATGATCTTCGACGAGATCGACCGCGGCGTCGGCGGCGCTGTGGCGAGCGCCATCGGTGAGCGGCTGGCGCGGCTGGCGAAGCGGTCGCAGGTGCTGGTCGTCACTCACTCGCCGCAGGTCGCGGCGCGCGCCTCGCACCATTACCGGATCGAGAAGTCGCACGAGGATGGCGCCACCCGCACCATCGTCCGCCGGTTGTCGGCCGAGGAGCGGCGCGAGGAAATCGCGCGGATGCTGTCGGGCGCCGCGGTCACCGACGAAGCGCGGGCACAAGCGGCGCGGCTTCTGGAGGCGGCATGAGCAAGCAAAGAGCAGTGCGCCTCGACTTCGAAGGCGAGGAGCTGGAAAGCGTCTTCGTCGGGCGCAGCGATGACAAGCCGCGGCCGATGGTGGTCCTGTTCCCGACCGTCATCGGAGTCTCCGATCTCGAGCTTGGCTTTGGCACGCAGCTGGTCGAGCTTGGCTATTCGGCGTTCGTCGCCGACGTGTTCGGAAGCAAGTTCCGGGGCTCGCCGCGCGAAACGATGATGCGGGAAATGAACCGGCTCAAGGGCGACCGGGCCGGCTTGCGGCGCCGCGTCACCGCCTTGTTCGAGCAGGCGTGCGGAATCGACGGCGCGAACGGCTCCAGCATGGCCGCGGCCGGCTTCTGTTTTGGCGGGATGTGCGCGCTCGACCTGGCTCGAAGCGGCGCCGAACTGGCGGGCGTGGCGAGCTTCCACGTGCTGTTCGATCCGCCCAATCTCGAGCCGCGGCCGATCAAGGCCAAGCTCATCGCTTTCCATGGGTGGGACGACCCGCTGGCGCCGCCCGACAAGTTGGTCGCGCTTGGGCAGGAGCTGACTGCGGCTGGCGCCGACTGGCAGATCCACGCCTACGGCGGCGTGCAGCACGGCTTCACCAACCCGAAGGCGACCGGCGACATTGAGGGCGTCAGCTATAACCCGGCAGCGGCGGAGCGGAGCTGGACGGCGTTCGTCAACTTTCTCGAAGAGCTGTTGGGCTGAGATGCCTAGAAGGTCGAACACAGACATCGATAAGGAGAAAGCCGTCGCGCTTGTTCGACTACAGAATGAAATTCGCCTCCATAACGAGCGCTATCACACGCTAGACGATCCGATCATCTCCGATGCGCAGTTCGATGAGCTGAAAAGCCGCGCGCAAGCTCTAGAAGATGAGCTCATAATCAATGAAGAAGACCTGTTAAGCGTCCAACGTCTCGTTGGCGCCTCTACTGCTTCGGAACTCATCAAAGTGGCTCACAAGCGGCCGCTGCTGAGCCTGGAAAATGCATTCTCGGTGCAGGAGGTCGAGGAGTTCGTGCGCCGAGTTCGGCGCTTCCTCAACCTGCCGCCCGAGACGATAGTGGCAATGACGGCGGAGCCTAAGATCGACGGGCTGTCCTGCTCGCTTCGCTACGAGGAGGGCGAGCTGGTGCTTGCGGCGACGCGCGGCGACGGCGCGGTGGGCGAAGACGTGACTCCGAACGTGCGCACCATCAGCGACATTCCGCAGCGGATCGAAGGCGCGCCCGGCGTGCTCGAAATGCGCGGCGAAGTGTACATGTCGAAGTCGGATTTCCAGGCGCTCAACGCGCGGCAGGAGGAGGCGGGCGGCAAGGTCTTCGCCAACCCGCGCAACGCCGCTGCGGGGTCGCTTCGGCAAAAGGATCCGGCGATCACCGCGGCTCGGCCGCTTCGCTTCTTTGCCCACGGCTGGGGCGAGCTTTCCG
>JACCSV010000212.1 GCA_013812805.1 Sphingomonas sp.
CTGCTGGGCTCACCCGACAATTCCAAATGGCAGGAATTCGTGCTGGTGATGAACGCGTTCGACACCAATTTCGACGAGGAGAATGAAGTCTACGCGGTCAACAGCATCGCCCATGCCTATACCAAGCGCCCGATCGTCATTGCGCGGGAGCGGCCGGTTCGGCTGTACCTGATCAACGTCACCGAGTTCGATCCGATCAACTCGCTCCACCTCCACGCCAACTTCTTCGACTATTACGATCACGGCACCACGCTGACGCCGACGCTGCGCACCGTCGACACGGTCATGCAGTGCCAGGGCCAGCGCGGGATCCTCGAGTTCAGTTTCAAGGACCATGAACCGGGTCTCTACATGTTCCACGCGCACCAGTCGGAATTCGCCGAACTCGGGTGGATGAGCCTCTTCGAGGTCCGGGCGTGAGGGCGCTCAGCCGTCCGCTCCTGTGGGCCTTGCTGCCGCTAGTCCTGATCGTCGCCGCGGCCTTCGCTTTCCTGGCAAGCGATCCGCTGGCGCCTTTCAGGGGGTCTGCGCCACCCATCGAGGAGCTCACCGTCGAGCGGACTGTCCTCGACGAGGACGGCATCTCCGTGCGAGTCCGCGCGGGCGGCTCGGAGCCAATGCGGATCGTCCAAGTGCAGGTCGACGGCGCTTATTGGCAATTCAACCAGGATCCCGGGGGCGACCTCGACCGCATGCGCCTAGTATGGCTCCACATTCCTTATCCCTGGGTTTCGGGCGAAGCCCACCACCTGGCGTTCATCACGAACACCGGCGCGCTGTTCGAGCATAGCATCGAGGTTGCGGTGACAACGCCTGCGGCTTCGACAGAGCGCGTTAATCTCTACGCATTGATCGGCCTGTTCGTGGGCGTTGTGCCGATCGCACTTGGCATGCTGTTCTACCCCGCCTTGCGTACCGCGGGGCCAGCTGCGTTCGAATTTGCGATGGCGCTGACCATCGGGCTGCTCGGCTTCCTATTCGTAGACACGCTTACGGAGGGGCTGGAGCTGGCCGGCGAGGCTGCGGAGGAGTTCCATGGCGCTGCGCTGGTCTGGTTGCCGGCAGCGCTAACCTTCCTTCTGTTGATGGCGATTTCGCGGAGGAAGGGCAGTCCGCTCAGCGGTACCGCCCTGGCGACTTCGATCGCGTTTGGAATCGGGCTTCACAACCTCGGCGAGGGGCTCGCGATCGGCGCCGCCTTCGCCACCGGCGCGGCAGCGCTGGGCTCGTTTCTGGTGATCGGCTTCACGTTGCACAATATCACCGAAGGGATCGGCATCGCTGCGCCCTTGGTGGACGAGCGACCTGGACTGAGCACATTCCTGGGGCTGATCGCCCTCGCGGGGCTTCCGGCCGTAATCGGCATCTGGATAGGCAGCTTCGCCTTTTCCGCGCATTTCGCGGCAGTTTCGCTTGGCATCGGCGCCGGAGCGATCCTGCAGGTGATCGTCGAAGTGGCCGCCTATCTGTTGCGCAGGTTGAACGCGCAAGGACGCTCCTGGGCCTCGGCCGCGACACTAGCCGGCGTGACCCTGGGCGTCGTGGTGATGTATGCCACGGCCTTCCTCGTCCAGATCTGAAGGCGAGTAGTACTCCGCGCCGCAACGAGCCGTGGCGCGCCATCCCCGCAGCCGCTAAGCCGCGCCATGCCCGCAACGCCCGCCTGGCCGCCGAAAAGCCTGCCGCGCCTGTTCGTTCGGACGCGGCTTTCCGGGGGAGCTACCGTCGATCTCGACCCCGACCAGGCCAATTACCTGGGCAATGTCATGCGGCTGGGCGAAGGCGCGCAGCTGCTGGTGTTCGATGGCAGCTCGGGCGAATGGCTCGCGCGTATTGCCGAGGCAGGCAAGAAAAGGATGGCGCTGCAGGTCGAGCGCAGGACCCGCGAACCCGAGGGGGTCCCGGATATCTGGCTCGCCTTCGCGCCGGTGAAGCGCGCTCAAACCGACTGGCTGGTCGAAAAAGCGACCGAGCTCGGCGTGGCTCGGTTAATCCCGGTGATGACCCGTCGGACCATCGTCGATCGGGTCAAGGTCGAGCGGCTGCGCTCGATCGCGATCGAAGCCGCCGAGCAGTGCGGCCGCATGGCCCTGCCCGAGATCGCGGAACCGCTGCCATTGGCAGAGTTCCTCCGGCTCAAGGCGGACCGGACGCTGTACTTCGCAGACGAGGCCGGTGGCGAGCCCGCGGCGTCGGCCTTCAAGCCTGGACTAACCACCATCCTGACCGGCCCCGAAGGCGGTTTCGCCGATGAGGAACGGTCGCTCGTTC
>JACCSV010000203.1 GCA_013812805.1 Sphingomonas sp.
CTGTCGGGTGAGCTGTTCCAGCTTTGGGACGGAGCAGCCGGCATCGCTGTCGGCGCCGAGTACCGCAAGGAATTCAGCGAAGAGCTGAATGACCCGCTCACCGAGCAAGGCTTGAACGCCGGCAACGCACTGCCCAGCAGCGAGGGCGAGTTCGATGTGCAGGAGGCCTACGCCGAGCTCGTCCTGCCGATCCTGCGGAACCGGCCGTTCTTCCACGACCTGACGCTCAACGGCGCCGTTCGGGTGTCGGACTATTCGACTATCGGGAGTACTCTAAGCTACAACGCCGGTGTCGAATTCTCTCCCATCCGCGACGTCCGTCTGCGCAGCGTCTATGCCCGCGCGACCCGCGCGCCGAATATTGGCGAGCTGTTCTCGCCTCAGAGCCAGACCTTCCCGACGGGTCTTGTGGACCCCTGTCTCGGTATCGGGACGAGCGGCGGTGGAGTGCTTGGCGATCAGTGCCGTGCGGATCCAGGCGTTCTCGCGAACATCCAGCAGAACGGAGTATTCACCCTCAACCAGTCCGATATTCAGGGTGTGTCCGGCTTCGGCGGAGGAAACCCAGACCTTCAGGAAGAAAAAGCGAAGACGTTCACGGCGGGCGTGATCATCAATCCGCGTTCGATATCCTGGCTGCGGAACTTCGCCTTCACTGCCGACTATTTCAACATCAGGATCAAGGACGCGATCGTCGACACGCCGCGCCAGTTCATCCTCGATCAGTGCTTCAGGGAAGGTAATGACGAGTTCTGCGGCTTCGTCCTGCGGCGGCCGACCGCGGAGGGCCTCAACAGCCCCGGGTCGCTCGAGTTCATCAATACGGGCCCGACCAACAGCGGCGGCATCGAAACGGAAGGACTGGACTTCACCCTGTCCTACCGTTCGACAGCCGAAGCCTTGGGCCTGAACTTCCTGGGCGGCGGTTCGATCAACGCCCGCATTGCCTATACGCGCATGCTCGAAGGCTTCGTCATTCCCCTGCCGGGATCGGATAAGGACCCGTACGTCGGAGAAGTGGGAACACCCAAGGACAAGGCGTTCTTCTCGCTGTCCTACGATGCTCCAGTCTTCGGGGTGACTTTCACCGGCTCCTATATCGGCCCCGTCTTCCTCGACGACGACTTCCTCGAGAGCTTCGGGTTCGAAGCGCGCGACGAAAATGCCCGAATCGGCGACGAGTTCTACGGAAACGTCCAGTTCCGCGTCACCCCCTTCAACAAGTTCGAGATCTACGCCGGCGTGAACAATCTCTTCGACAACGATGCGCCGCCGATCATCTCGGGCCTGCCGGGCAACTCCACCGGCACGGAAACTGCGGCCGGAAGCTATGATCCGATCGGTCGACGCTTCTATGCCGGCGTTCGTGCACGGTTCGGCCCTGACCGGCGCCGTGCGGCCGCACCGGCTGCGCTCAACCTTCCGCCGCCGCCACCGCCACCGCCGCCGGTGATGCAGCAGGCGCCGGTGATGCAGCAGGAGGCGCCGATGCTTCCGCCGCCGCCGCCGCCGCCGCCGCCGATGCCTGAACGCGGCTAGAGGCTCGGATCAAACTAGCAAAAAGGGCGGCCCTTCGCGGCCGCCCTTATTTTTTGAGGTACCGCCGGGCACGATCGGCTCCGGAGTAGGTCGAGTTGAGGACGTTAGAGGCTTGCGGTTGAGGCTGGTGCGCGGGACGGCTACAGCCGCCGCCCGATGAGCAGGATGTTCAAGATTTCGCTTCCCGACGGCTCGGTCAGGGAAATGCCGGAAGGCTCGACGCCCGCCGATGTCGCGGCGGCGATCGGCCCGGGCTTGGCCAAGGCCGCGCTTGCCGCGCGCATCGATGGCGAGGTGCGCGACATCACCCGCCCGTTCGAGGCGGATTCGACGCTCGAGCTGATCACTTCGCGCGACGAGAAAGACGCGCTGGAGCTGTTCCGTCACGACTTCGCGCACATCCTTGCCGAAGCGGTCCAGAACCTGTTCCCCGGCACCCAGATCACCTTCGGCCCGGCGACCGACGACGGCTTCTACTACGATTTCGCCCCGGCCCCCGGCCGCGGCCCGTTCACCGACGAGGATTTGCCCGCCATCGAGGAGGAGATGCGCCGGGTCATCGCCCGCGACGAGCCGCTGGTGCGCGAGGTGTGGACGCGCGAGGGGGTCCGCGACTTCTTCGAGAAGAGCGGGGAGACGTTCAAGGCGCAGTGGGTGATGGAGCTGCCCGAGGGCGAGCCGATCACCATGTACCGCTCGGGCAGCGCCGATCACAGCTGGATGGACCTGTGCCGCGGGCCGCACCTCGCCTCGACCGGCAAGCTCGACCCGCAGGCGTTCAAGCTGACCCGGGTGTCGGGCGCTTACTGGCGCGGCGACCCCAAGAACCCGATGCTGAGCCGGATCTACGGCACCGCCTGGCTGAGCAAGAAGCAGCTCGACGCGCATTTGGTGCGGCTCGAGGAAGCGGCCAAGCGCGATCATCGCAAGATCGCCCAGGACATGGATCTGTTCCACCTCCAGGCTGAGGCCCACGGGTCGGTCTTCTGGCACCCCAAGGGCTGGGTGATCTGGCGCCAGCTGGAAGCTTACATGCGCCGCCGCCTCGACGATGCAGGCTATCGCGAGATCAAGACTCCGCAGCTGATCGATTCGCATCTGTGGGTGCTGTCCGGCCACTGGGGCAAGTTCCGCGAGAACATGTTCGTCGTCCCCGACGAAGTGCCGAGCAGCGACGAGGAAAAGCCGGTGATTTCCGGCGACGCCGAGCTGATGGCGTTGAAGCCGATGAACTGCCCGGCCCATGTCCAGGTCTTCCGCCAGGGCATCACCAGCTATCGCGACCTGCCGCTGCGGCTGGCCGAGTTCGGCACCTGTCACAGGAACGAGCCGCACGGCGCGCTCCACGGGATCATGCGGGTGCGCCAGTTCACGCAGGACGATGCGCACATCTTCTGTACCCACGAGCAACTGGTCGACGAGACCAAGGCGTTCTGCGCCTTGTTCGACGCGGTCTACCGCGACTTGGGCTTCGCCGATTATCAGGTGAAGCTTGCGACGCGGCCCGAGCAGCGCGTCGGCAGCGACGAGGAATGGGACCGCGCCGAAGCCGATCTCGAAGCCGCGCTAAAGCAGACCGGCCTGGAATATGAAGTGCTCCCCGGCGAGGGCGCCTTCTACGGGCCGAAGCTCGAGTTCCACCTGCAGGATGCGATTGGCCGCACTTGGCAGTGCGGGACGTTGCAGCTCGACCCGGCGATGCCGCAGCGGCTCGACGCGACTTACATCGGCGCCGACGGCGAGAAGCACCATCCGCTGATGCTCCACCGCGCCATCCTCGGCACCTTCGAACGCTTCATCGGCATCCTGATCGAACACCATGCCGGCAAGTTCCCGCTGTGGCTGGCGCCGGTGCAGGCGGTGGTCGCGACCATCGTCTCAGACGCCGATGCTTACGCCGGCGAAGTCGCTGCCGCGCTCCACCAGGCGGGCATCCGCGTCGAGACCGACCTTCGCAACGAGAAGATCAACTACAAGGTGCGCGAACACTCGCTTGCCAAGGTGCCGCTGCTGCTGGTCGTCGGCAAGCGCGAGGCTGAGGAAGGCACCGTCGCCCTCCGCCGGCTCGGAAGCGAGGAGCGTCAGCTGGCGATGAGCCTCGATGAGGCGGTCGCGATGATGACGGCCGAGGCTTCTCCGCCCGATCTCCGCTGACGCTCGGCTGCAACATCCTGCGGCGAAAATGACGCGGCTCGCCCGCTCAGCCTTTCCATCGCCGCAACGAGCGCTTAACTGCGCAGGTTCGAAACATTGGAGATTACGCTATACCACCGCCCTATCCGCGCCGCCCGCAGGCGCCGCCGCAATTCACCGGCCCCCGCTTCAACGAGTTCATCCAGTCGCAAAAGGTGCGGGTGATCGACGAGAACGGCGAAAACCTGGGCGTGATGTTTACCAAGGAAGCGATGGAGCAGGCGGCCGAAGTCGGCCTTGACCTGGTCGAGATTTCTCCCAACGCGGACCCCCCCGTCGCCAAATTCCTCGATATCGGCCGCCACAAGTACGAGGCGCAGAAGAAGGCCAACGAACAGCGCAAGAAGCAGAAGACGCAGGAGATCAAGGAGATCAAGATGCGTCCGAACATCGACGACCACGATTACGACACCAAGATGAAGAAGGTGTTCGAGTTCCTCGAGGAGGGGGACAAGGTCAAGGTGACGATGCGCTTCCGCGGCCGCGAGATGGCCCACGGTGAACTTGGCATGGCGGTGCTTCGGCGAGTCCAGGAGCATACCGCCGAGTTGGCCAAGGTCGAGGCGCACCCGCGCATGGAAGGCCGCCAGATGCTGATGGTGCTCGCGCCCAAGTAACTTGCGGCTCGATTGCTCAATGCAACGGAAATGTTGCAATTGTGCTTCAAGTTTTCGGATTGTGCACCTCGCCGGTCCCCGTTCGCTTCCCACTAGTGACTGCTTGAATTAGCCTTCGCCGGTTGCTGGCGCCCCCATCATGGACGCCGATCAGGGGGAGGGTTTGATGCGCAAGTCCGTGTGGCTGCTTTCGGCGGGCCTATTGGCACTTTCAGTTCCGGCTCACGCGCAGGACGCGCAGGAAGCCGCGCGACCGCAGCCCGACAGCGCTCCCCAGACCGAGTCGGCAAGCAGCCAGACCGGCAGCGGCGGCGACCAGACCAGCGGCCAGCCGGAGGTCAGCAGCGGCGACATCATCATCACCGCCAACCGCCGCAACGAAGCCTTGTCCGATGTTCCGATCGCGGTCAGCGCCGTCACTTCGGAGACACTCGAAAATTCCGGGGCATCGGACATCCGCCAGCTGACCCAGCTGTCGCCGTCGCTGCTGGTGTCATCGACTTCCTCGGAAGCCGGCGCGGGCGTCGCGCGCATTCGCGGCATCGGCACCGTCGGCGACAACCCCGGGCTTGAAGCTTCGGTCGGCGTCTTCATCGACGGCGTTTATCGCTCGCGCACCGGCGTTGGCCTGACCGAGCTTGGCGCGCTCGATCGAATTGAGGTGCTGCGCGGGCCGCAAGGCACCTTGTTCGGCCGCAACACCTCCGCCGGCCTGATCCACGTGATCACCGCCCGCCCGCGCTTTGCCACCGAAGCCTACGGCCAGCTCGACATCGGCAATTACGACCTGCGCCGGATCGAAGCGGGCGCGACCGGGGCGCTCAGCTCGTCGCTCGCGGCGCGCCTCGACGGCGTCTACATGACCCGCGACGGCTTTCTCAAGGACGTCATCTCCAGCCGCGACATCAACGACCGCGATCGCTGGATGCTTCGTGGCCAGACGCTGTTCCAGCCCAACGATAACCTGTCGGTGCGGCTGATCGCCGATTACGCCAAGCGCGACGAGGAATGCTGCGGCGCGACTTATCTGGAGGCAAATGACTTCACCGCCGATGGCCGGCAGCCGTCCGCATTCGCAGGGGTGCTTCGAGCCCTTGGCGGGATCATCAACGACGACACGTTCAACCGCGAAACCGCGATCACGCCCGGCCGCAGCTATCGTTCCGACGTCGACGACGGCGGCCTTTCCGGCGAGGTGGTTTATGACGCCGGGTTTGGCGAGCTGACGTCGATCACCGCCTACCGCTACAACAAGTTCGTCCGCGGCCAGGACGCCGACTTCAATAATCTCGACATCCTGTATCGCGACGATGGCGGGGGCGCGTCCACCCGGTTCAAGACGTTCACCCAGGAACTGCGCCTGCAAGGAAACTCAGGCCGGCTCGACTGGCTGGTCGGCGGCTATTACGCCAACGAGAAGCTGCGGGTTCGGGACAATCTTGCCTACGGCGAAGATTATCTGCGTTTGATCAATTGCGTCGCGGCGCTGAACCCCGCGGCCGGCCTCGGCTTCGCGCTCGACCCGGCAAGCCCGCTATGCCTTAACCCGGCCGCGCTCGCGGGGGCCCAGGGGCAGTTGGCGGCCGGCATTGGTCAGGTCCGGGCGGGGATCGCCCAGATTCAGGCAGCGCTTGCCAACCCGGCGACGCCGCCGGCAGCGATCCCGGGCCTGCAGGCCCAGCTTGCCGGCCTTCAGACCACACTCGCTACTCTCGTTGGGCAAGCAACCACACTGGGGATCGTCAACGCCAATCCTGCCAATCCCGGCTTCGGCTCGATCGCCAACGTGCTCGGCCTGGCGGGCAACAATCCATTCACCGGCATCGGCTTCGACGACACCTATAACCAGACTAGCAACAATTTCGCGCTCTTCACCCACAACATCTTCGCGGTCACCGAGCAGATCGATATTACCGCTGGCGCGCGGTACACCCGCGAGAAGAAGCGGCTGCGGGCCGACCTGCAGGGCGACAATCCGTTCTGCAACGCCATCGCCGCGAGCCCGCTCGCCGGCTTCCAGCAATTGCCGTGCGTCCTCCCCGGCCTGCCCGGCGGCTCGTTCGTCGACAAGGATTCCAAGACCGAGAACAAGCTCTCGGGAACGGTGGTGCTCAGCTTCAAGCCAACGCCCGACCTGCTCACCTACGCAAGCTACTCGCGCGGTTACAAAGCGGGCGGTTACAATCTCGACCGCCAGGCGCTGCCGCGTTCGGGAAACACCGGCGCGGTGCTCCCGACAGCAACCCTCAACGATCAGGAATTCGATCCGGAAATCGTCGATGCGGTCGAGCTCGGGGCCAAATATAATGGCCGCGGTTTCGATGTGAACGTCGCCGCGTTCCAGCAATTGTTCGACGACTTCCAGCTAAACCTGTTCAACGGGATCGCCTTCGAGGTCGAGAACGTCAACAGCTGCAGCGAGGACCTTAGCGGCGCCGATAGCGACGTTTCCGGCGCCACCGGGGCGTGCGACGGCAAGCTTCGTTCGGGCGTGCGCAGCCGCGGCGTAGAAGTCGAAGTCTTCGCCCGCCCGATGCAAGACCTCAGCGTCAACTTCGGAACCACTTACGCCAATACCCGATATCGCAATAATTTGGTCGGAGCGAGCGGCGAGCCGACCTCGTCGCAGCTGTTCCAGTTGCCGGGCCGCCGTATCTCCAACTCGGCAGAGTGGACCTCGACCGGGGCGGTCACCTGGACCCCGCCGATCGGCGGCAGCGGCATCCGCGGCCTGGTCTATTTCGATGCTCGCTACATGAGCGACTACAACACCGGCTCTGACCTCGACATCGAAAAGGTCCAGGACGGCTACACCGTCGTCAACGGCCGTCTCGGAATCCGCGGACCTAGCGACATGTGGGCGGTCGAGCTGTGGGCGCGCAACCTATTCGACAAGGATTATGTCCAGGTCGCGTTCGATGCGCCGCTGCAGGGCTCGGGTACGACCCGCGGCGTCGAGCAGGGCTTCTACCCGCGCTCGACCCAGCTGTTCGGCGCCTTCCTCGCCGAGCCGCGGACGTTCGGAGTGACGCTTCGCGCCCGGATGGCGCCCGCGCGCGCTGCGCCGCCGGCGTTCGTCGCGCCCCCCGCTCCACCGCCGCCGGCGATGCAGACCTGCCCCGACGGGACGATGATTACCGCCGGCGCTGCCTGTCCGATGGCGCCGATGGCACCGCCGCCTCCCCCGCCTCCGCCTGTCGGCGAGCGCGGCTAGCTGGCGCTCGCCGCCTCGATCAGCGCCGAGCGCAGCGTGTCGATCTCGGCCAGCGCGAGCTTGCGGCGCCTGGTCGTGAGGTAGAAAACATCGACCGCGCGCTCGCCATAGGTGGCGATGTGCGCCGAATGCACATCATGGCCGCAGCGGTGGATTGCCTGCGCCAGCGCCGCCAGCAGGCCCGGGCGGTCGAGGGCGTTGACCTCGACCACCGTCGTCCGCGACGAAGCGCGTTCGGCGATCGCCACCGCGGGGGCGATGATGAATGGTCCGGTGTCGCGGCGGTTGTGGCGGGGTAAAGGTGGCGGCTCGGCGCTCCCGAGCGCGGATTCGACCGCTTTCACCAGCCGGCCGCGAAGCCTTTTGTCGGAATAGGCTTCGCCCTTCGCATCCTGGACCAGGAAATTGTCGAGCGCCATTCCGTCGCCGGTGGTGTGGACCCGTGCGTCGATGATGCTGGCCCCGGCCGCCGCAAGCCCGGCGCAAATGCGGAAGAACAGGCCTTCGCGATCGGTAGCGAAGATGCTGACCCGGGTGGCGGCGCGATCCGGCTCATGCTCGGCGATCACGCTCGGCCGGCCCTCGCCAATCCGCGCTGCGGCGGTGGCGATCTGCCGAGCGTTGGAAATCTGCACATCCAGCGGCTCCGCCAGCCAATAGCTGTCCGGCAGGCGCCGCGCACTGGCGCGCGCCGCCTTGGCGTTCCAGCCGAGGCTGGCGGCGAG
>JACCSV010000224.1 GCA_013812805.1 Sphingomonas sp.
AGCACACCCACCAGCCACCCCAGGGCAATGATGATCAGCGCGTTGACTGACTGGCCCGCGATCGGGAGGTAAATGTTCATCGCTCACGTAACGACTAGCCGCAAAGGCGGCGCGACGCCAATCCCGCCTGGCCGTCCGAAGCCTTAGAAATCTGCGGCGAGGGTTAGCGCCGGCCCCGACGTCGGCTGGGCGTTGCCGACGACGCGCTGGCGCCAGTCGACATGGGCTCGGATATTGTCGCGAATCCTGATCGAGACGCGAGGCCCGGCGTCGAGTCGATACAGGCCCGGCTGGTAGCCGCCCCACACACCGAAGCCGGCGGAGAATCGGCCGAAGACGGGCCGGGTGAAGGCGACCGCGCCGTCGGCGAAGATGTCACGCTCGGTCAAGCCGACGACGCCGGCCTGCGCATAGGCGTCGAGCTCGAACCGCCACGGCATCGGCTGCCGGTACAGCCCACCTTCGGCGAACAGAGCGAAATCGTTGCGGCCGCCGCCGTGCGGGCTGATCGACTGCCGGCGCTCGGCGGTGATCGCCACCGGGATCGAGCGCAGCGGTTGCCAGCGGATTCCCGCGGCGATCTCCGCCCCCCGCGAGCCGCCGATCGGGCTGGTCATCCGCAACGAGGCGGCGAGCGAACGATTGACCGCGTAGGTGACTCGGGCGCCGGCCTGGCTTCCGCCAAGCGTTTCGCCGCTGACCAGCGCGCCAGGCGCGGGGAGGCCGCGAAGCACCGCCCAGCTCGACATCTGCCAGCGGTCGAGCCTGGGCTTGACGGGCACCGCTGCACCGCTCAGCAGCGGCGTGCTGCGCTGCGGGACTCCGGCCATCGGGACCAGCGGCGGAAGCTGCGCGTAATCCGCCGAGGCGGGCGCGGCGGCCGGCACGAAGGCCGGTGCCAGGCTGAGGCTGTTGGACGCCAGGCTCCAGGTTCGGCGAGGCGCAATCGGAGCGGCATAATAGCGGGTCTGCACTGGCGGATAGGCCGGCAAATAATAGGGGACGGCGCGGGTCCGCACCGGAGTGCGCGCGGGCCGGATCGACGCGGCCTCGGGCGGCGTGGCCCACTCGCTATATTCCTCGGGCGCGCTTGCCGGCAGCGGCGATTCAAGCTCGGTGGGGACGATCGGCGGTGGCGGCACCGACCTGGCGTGGCTGACCGTAAAGCCGGGTAGAGCGCCAAGCGTGGTCGCCCGAAGCGCCGCCCAGGCGAGCACCGAGATCGACAGGAAGCGCAGCGGCGCGCTCACGTCCGCAGCTCCTTGGGGAAGGTGTGGCGGGTCTTGTCCCAGACCTGAGGCGCCCGCGCGAGATAAAGGCCGAGCGCTCGAAACGCAGCGCAAATTGCGATCAGATTGCCGACCACCAGCCGCGGGACGGACAGGATGCCCTGGGCCATTCCATAGGCGGACGTGGTGAACAGTACCCGCATCGCGATCCGCCAGAGCAGCAGCCACAGGTTGATCCACAAGAGGGTGGCCAGCAGCGGATCGATCGTGACCTGGATCGGCGCTCCAAGCGCCTGCGCGAACCACATCTGCGACCACAAGATCGCCGCGATATAACCCGACAGCAGCAGCAACGCGGCAATCGGCCCGCGGCGGTCGCGCATCCGCATCCAGCGCTCGCCCCAGCCGCCGTTCCAGCCGAGCCGGTCCCAGCCATTGAGCGCGATCCCGCCAAGCCATCGCGCCTTCTGCCGAACCGCTTCGGCGAAGGTCGAGGGGAAGTGACCACGGCTGGCGATGAGCGCACGGCTTCCGGGCGCGGCGGGCATCCGCACGAAAATCGTCTTCAGCCCAAGGTCGCCGACCCGCAGCCCGAGCTCATAATCCTCGGTCATACTGCCACCGGCGAACGGGTGCCCCTCGTTGAGCGCGGCGATCCGGGCAAGCGCCTCGCGGCGGATCGCGCAGCCGACGCCGGCGAGCGGGATGGCTGCACCGACCGCCTCGCGGACGATCAGCTCCTTGGCATGCGCTTCGGCGAATTCGTCGCAATAATGGCCGGCAACCCACGGCGAGCCGCGATCGGTGAGCGGGAGCACCGGAAGCTGGATCAGCGCGGCTTTGCCGATCAACCGGTTGAACAGCGGCAGCTCGAGCGGGTGGATCACATCCTCGGCATCGTGCAGGACCACCGCCGCGGCCGAGCGGCCCTCTGCGATCTCGTGAGCGAGGAGCGCGTCGTAGAGTTGGTTGAGGCAGTCGGCCTTGGTGGTCGGCCCGTCGGCATCGACCAGCACCGGTTCGATCCGTGGGTCGACGACGGTGGCAATGGCGGCCGCGGTCAATGGGTCATTGCGGTAATGGCCGACGAAGATTCGGTAATCCTGATAGTCGATCCGCGACAGCGCGGTTTGCAGCATCGGGCCGATCACCGCCGATTCGTCCCAAGCCGGAACGAATACGGCGATGAAACCTTGCTCGCACGGCTGTCTGGCGAAGGTCTCGCCGAACGCGCGCGGATACTTGCGATAGACCGTAGCCGACCGCCATATGCGGCGACCGAAGTAGATGCAGTCGATCGCCAAGTCGTTCAGAGCGAACAACAAAAACCCGACCCCGCTGAACAGGGCAAGTTCAGAAGCGATGCGGGTGATGAGCTCGGCTGCAGACATGGCGCAGGGCTGCTAGCTAGCGGGCGCTATGGAATTTTGGGAATCGCTCGGCACGAACAGCCTCCTGGACTGAACTAACCGAGCCGGAGGACGATGACACAGCTGCGCAGAAGTCTCAAGATTGGATGGTTACTCAACCATTTCGGTTTGGCTAAACCAGCGCAGATGGGTTTAGCTGATCGCACACCTTGAGTTCTTCTCTTGGTTTAGATGGACCGCCGTCTCAAGCTCTGACCTCAAGATCGTCCGCCAGTTGGTCAATCAGGTCCTGCAGCCGCGCACCCGCCGCGGTGCGGTCGTCGAGCTCATCAAGAATCCCTAGCGCTTGCTTCAGCAACTCGACCGCCTGAAACAGACGATCTCCGTGCGATCCACTTTCGGCCCGCTGACTGGCTGCCGGCATACCTACCCCCGAGCATCAACACCGTGAAGACGGCATTTACCGGGCACGAAGTAACAGAAATTTACCAGGTTTCTATTTATTTCGTGCGGGTGTCCCAGAGAGGTACAGCTCTATCGCGCGTCGTCCGTTGTCGGTCAGCTCGACGAAAGTCGCTCGCCTATCAGTAGGATGGACGTCACGCCGAACCCAACCTTCTCCCTCAAGGTAATCAACCCATCGCTGGCCACCCGATTTCGAAGCATTAGCCAAGCGGGCTAGTCCGCTGATCGTCTGCCTCGGGCCCGACACCCCGACGTAAAGCTGAAGCAGCATCTCCCACGCGGGTTCGCCAAAGATGGCCCTGCTGCCAAATATGTCCGCACGTCTTCGCCGATTGGCGAGTTCGAGGATGGCTTCTCGTTGCAGCGCCTGCGGGTCGGGACCATGCTCAGCGATCGGGGCGCTCGTCGGTTCTAAATGGTCGCCGACGTCGCTATTCGCCAGCAATGACAGGAGGCGTCGAGCGTCATCTACGTCACGCGCACTCAACTTTACGACGACGGGTTTATCCAGCCGCTTCGCGGCTCGCTCTCCAGGCACCGTGTCGGTCACTCCATTACGTCTCTTCGGGGGCGGGTCGCCGACAGCGGCGATTTGCCCGTCTGACCGATACCGAGCCCAACGCGGCTAATCTGAATGAAAGCGCCGGGCAAGGCGCTCTCCGAATGTTTGTGTTGATACACCCAGAGGCACCTTGCTTGCCGCTGCAGCGCCCGAGCCAGCCTAAGTGGCTGCGAACAAGCTAACGGTCGGTTTGAGGTGCAGACTGTGAACTCCTCCAGAAAAGCACCCAATTTGGGCCGATGAAGGCCGTGACGCCGGGAACGCCGTTGGGTACTTTCTAACGGCTAAATCTAAACATTAGCTTGCATAGGAGGAGTTTCTGGGGCGCCCTCATCAACTCCACGATAGTGCGCTTCTTCACCGGAGCCACCGCCAGCCAACGCCGGATCCCCGTCCATACGGCGAACGTGAACCTTGGCGGCAATTGCAATCCTCACTCGCGATACAGTTCGTTTCGGCGGACGGAGCTCGGTGGTCGCCCGGGGCCTTGTCGGACTATGCGCGCGCGGACATTTTTTCGGCTCTGGAAGCGCGCTGGTGCGCTCACCTCGCCTACAATGAACTAACTTCGACAATATTCGACCTGCTCTGGGACGCGGTTAAGTCCAACCGGACCCTGGGAGCTCGAGTGCCGACTGATGCCCAATCGCGGCGAGCGCTTCTGCGCAGGGTTGTAACCGCCCAAGCGCGTAGCTCGCAGAGTTCCAAGCCTCTTTTAGATGTTCTTGACTGGTTTGAACGGTCCGAGGACGAGTGCAGCTTTTTCACCTCGTCATTCATCAAGGTTCACGTTGAGAAATCCGGGCACTTAGTATTCGCATTCCAGGCCTGGGATAGGCAGCAGCAACTAAGCGCCGAAGACGTCCGCAGACGTGCGTACGAACTGTGCGGGGCTCTCGCCGATGCTCGTGAGACCCTACTCAGTGTAGACCGGCACGTTGCCGCACTCTGACTTCGTGCGTTTTCTCGCCCCTCTGGCTTCAAGCTATCTTTCATCAGCCATAACCGGTTTCATCGCGGGAGCTGCGTTCTTCTGTATACGCGCCGCACTCAATCCCGCGGTGTCAAACGATCACGAACTTCTTGTTGGGCTTCTTGTGCTAGGAACGCTCGGGGGCTGTTTGGTAACTTTTGTCGCACGAATTCTGATCAGCCTCGATCTCAGGTTGACGGCGAATGTCGATAGTCCGGAGCCGCATTGGACGGCTGGAGGCAAGGCGGCCCTGGCGACGATGGCGATCGTGTTTATAGCCGCCGGGTCTGCCCTTGTAGTTCGCGGAGGCGAAGGGACGGCACCCACACCAAAAACCGCCACGGCAGTTGCCACAGGCCTACCGGCAAAAGTGCCGGGCGCGGGCCAGCGCCGTCGTCGCGCGGCCGCATCTGACGCTGTTCCCGGCCGCCGTTCCAAGCGATCCGGCTCCCGCCAGTAGTGCGATCCGGCCAGGCAACACGCTAGGTCGTTTCAGAGCGCAATGGTTACTCAGCCATCTCCGCTCAGCTAAGCCTGTGCTCATGTCTCTGCCGATCGCCCGCTTTGCAGCGCTTGCACTGCTCGCCTCGCCCGCTGCGGCGCAGGTTGTTTCCGCGCACCAGGACTGGGCGGCGCTCAAGTTCGGCGACCGCTGCGAGGCGCGATCCAAGGCCGTTGCAGCGCAGCGCGGGCGTAAGGCTGCGTTTGCGGCTTTGGCGTTCGATGTACAGGGGCGAGTGAACGGGCAATTCGTCGCTCGCCTCAGCCGCATTGCACGCCCCGGCTCGACGGCGATGCTGACAATCGGCAGCCAGCCGTTCCTGCTTGTCGGTCGCGGCGGGTGGGCCTGGAGCCGGGATCAGCGCCAGGAAGCGGCGATCGTCGCTGCTGCTCGCTACGCCGGGTCGATGCGGATCGAATCGCGCGACTCGGGCGGGCGGCGGTTCGTCGACCGCTATCTGCTCGGCGGCGCCGCGACCGCGATCGACGCTGCGGCTGCCGCCTGCGCGCAAGCTGGTAAATCGCGCTGAGCGGCACTAGATCAACGGCTTCAGCATGACCGCCGCAACTGCCTTGATGCCGATCCCCGGCGCGATCGATCCCGTGCCGGTGCCGCGCGGGAGCGACTTGTCGCGCCTGCCCGACGGCCGCGTCGAATTGATGGGCCTGTCCAAAGAGCATCTGCGGGCCGCACTCGAGAGCGGAGGCCTGGAGCCGAAGCAGGCAAATCTTCGCGCCAAGCAATTGTGGCACTGGATCTACAATCGCGGCGCTGGCGATTTCGAGGTTATGACCGACATTGCCAAGACCCAGCGGCCGTGGCTTGCCGAGCGTTTCGCGATATCGCGCCCCGAAGTGGTCGAGGCGCAGGTCTCGTCCGACGGCACCCGCAAGTGGCTGCTTCGCACCCGCGACGGCAACGATTATGAGATGGTTTTCATCCCCGACGCGGACCGCGGGACGTTGTGCGTGTCGAGCCAGGTCGGTTGCACGTTGAACTGCACGTTCTGCCACACCGGCACGATGAAGCTGGTCCGCAATCTCGAGCCGGCGGAAATCGTCGGCCAGGTGATGCTCGCCCG
>JACCSV010000207.1 GCA_013812805.1 Sphingomonas sp.
TGTTGACCGAGACCCTAGCCGAATATTCGTCGCGGATGGTGATGAAGACATTGTACGGCGAGGATATAGTCCGGCGCTCCCTTCGAAACGATCTCCGCACTTATCTCCAAGGCCGCAGGGGGCATGACGTGCCGCTCGCCCGCGTCGGAGACGAAAGCTACGTCCACTCTTACAAGGGCGCGCTTGTGATGAACCTTCTTCAGAAGCGGCTCGGGGGGGATGCCGTAAACCGGGCGCTGCGGTCGCTCCTCAACAAGTACAAGTTCAAGGGCGCGCCCTACGCGCGCTCGCTGGACCTCATTGCGGCGCTGCGTGCGGAAGCGAAGACCCCCGAGGACCAGGCGCTGATCACCGACCTGTTCGAGCGGATCACCCTTTTCGACCTCAGGGCCGTCACTCCCCACGCGGAGCGCCGTCCAGACGGCAAATGGGAGGTCACCGTGCCGGTGGACGCGCGGAAATTCTATGCAGGTGCCAAGGGGGCCGAAAAGGAGGCTCCCCTAGTCGATCAGATCGAAGTCGGCCTGTTCACCGCCGAACCTGGCAGCGGTGCGTTCGACCGGCGGCACGTCATCCTAATGCAGCGCCAGCCGATCAGATCCGGCCGGCAAGTTCTGAAATTCGTCATTGATAGGAGGCCCACCTATGCGGGCATTGATCCGTACAATTTCTACATCGACCGCAACTCCTCCGATAATGTCGCCAGCGTGAGAGTGCCATGACGCGCCGTCTCCTTTGGCTCGCATCGATCCTGAGCATGCTTTCGCCGGCGCGGCGACCGCGAGCGGAGACGGAGTGCCAGTCCCCAGCATTTAGCGGCAGACGGCGATGCAGGATGCACGGCGGCCCCAACCCGGGAGCGCCGAAATGTAATCGTAATGCTTGGAAACATGGCGCACGCTCGGCGGAAAGTCTGGTTGTCAGGAGTTGACCTTTATCATCGCGACGCAGGAGCGCGGTTGAAGCTCCGCAGCATCCCAGAGGATCCTTGCTTGTGTTCACGGCTTGTTCTAATCATCATCTGGATTTGAGGCGTTGCCATAGATGCGTTGATGTCTAGGGTATCGCACGGGGAGTAACTTATGTCTCAGTCGACGCTTTGGAGCGTGTCCGGTTCAACGGGGCCAATGATCGCCCCAATTGATGCCGCGCTGGAAATTGGGGCTTACGAAACGCTTTGGTGCGAGCACAACGCGAGTTTCAAATCGATCGCCAAGCGCTTGCGACATTCACCTGGCGCCCGACCGTCACATTTCGTGCCGGAAACTGAAGCTCGGAGGGTGGGCAGCCAGGTTCTAGCACGCCTACGCGAGCGGACACATCAACGTTTCGACATCCGCATTCACGGTGAGTGGGAGTACCCGGTTCGTCTTCGCGATGCGGCAGATCCCGTAGAATTACTCTATTTCCAAGGTGATTGGGATCTGACCCAACGGCCTGCTGTGGCCGTCGTGGGAACCCGCAAGCCCTCCGATGCAGGGCGTGACCGAGCGGCAACCCTGGCGCAGCGATTAGTCGAGGATGGATTCACGGTCGTGTCCGGGCTCGCAGAAGGTATCGATACGACTGCGCATGAAGCGGCGCTGGAAGCCGGTGGAACGACGATTGCGGTGATCGGAACTCCTCTAGGGCAAGTTTACCCAAAATCGAACGCTGCTCTTCAGCAGCGCATTGCGAAAGACCATCTGCTAATTAGCCAGGTTCCGGTTCTCCGATATGACGCGCAGAATTTCAGATCTAATCGCTTCTTCTTCCCTGAACGTAATAAGCTCATGTCGGCACTCACTCTTGCCACGGTCATTGTCGAGGCGGGGGAGACGTCGGGGACGCTCGTCCAGGCGCGGGAAGCCCTTCGCCAAGGGCGCAAGTTGTTCATCATGAACAGTTGTTTTGAGCGATCCGATTTGACTTGGCCGCGCCGCTTCGAGGACCAAGGAGCGATTAGGATACACAGTTATGCCGATGTTAGACGCGAGTTGGTCACCCCAGATCCGCAAGATCGGGGAACTGGAGCGGCCGGACCATTGGTGGCTGCAACCGGAGCATAATTGCTACTTTTTCGGTGAATATACGTCAGGGGCTGGGTATGCGCACAGCTCAACCAATCAGATTATCCTCAACCTGAAGAAAAAGCCTAGCACTCGCGGCACACCGCAGTGGCCTCACAAGATCCGGGCGATGAAAATGTTGGCCGCTGCTGTGAGGGGTGCCCTGACGCCTGCCGCGCTCGGCAACGTCACCATAATACCCATCCCACCTTCTAAAGATAAGACACATCCTGAACACGATGCGCGAATGGCTGTTATCGCTAAAACTGTCGTCGCCGATGCTCGGGAATTGATCGAACAGATCGCATCGCGAGACGCTTTGCATGAGTGCGACCAGCGCCCTCGGCCGGATGATCTCTACGGGGAACTCCGTCTAAACGAAAACCTCTGCGTCCCTGCGCTCCGCGATATTGTCCTTTTGGATGACGTCATAACAACTGGCTGCAGTTTCGTTGCCTGCCATCGCTTGGTGAATGAGCGCTTTCCGGGGGTGCCGATCTCAGGCATTTTCGCAGCCCGGCGCGCTCTGGATCGAACCAACCCCTTTGCAGATCTAGGTGTTTGATCCCGCAGTGTGGTGGTACGATTGATCATCATGGGTGGCGGGAGGAGCTATGGGCCAGATTGTACACGGCAGCGCCACGACGAGGCAGTCCGTCGAGCGATACAGCGGAGTAAAGAGAGCGTAAGGGCGCTAGCCCGACGGCATGGCGTTAGCCCGACGACCGTCCAGAAGTGGCGCAATCGGTCGCATGCCAACGACGTTCGGATGGGGCCGAAGGCCATTTATTCAACCGTCCTCACCGCCGAAGAGGAGGCGGTGGTCGTGGCGTTCCGCCGCCACACGCTGCTGCCGCTGGACGACTGTCTGTACGCGCTGCAGGCCTCGATCCCGCACCTGACCCGCTCAGCGCTTCACCGCTGCCTGCAAGCAACGGCATCAGTCGCTTGCCCGACATGACTGGCGACAAGCCGGCCAAGCAGAAGTTCAAGGCGTATCCGATCGGCTACTTCCATATCGACATCGCCGAGGTTCGTACCGAAGAAGGCAAGCTCCACCTCTATGTCGGGATCGATTGCACGTCCAAGTTCGCCTTCGTCCAGCTTCACGACAAGGCTGACCGACCGACTGCGGTCGCGTTCCTGGAAGCGTTGATCGAAGCAGTCCCCTACGACCTGCACACCATCCTCACCGATAATGGCATCCAGTTCGCCGACCTGCCAAAGAACCGTGATGGCTGGACCGCACGCATGCGCGTCCATCGCTTCGACCAGATCTGTCGCGAACACGGTATCGAACACCGCCTCACCAAGCCGAACCATCCGTGGACTAACGGACAGGTCGAGCGGATGAACCGCACCATCAAGGACGCCACCGTCAAGCGCTACCACTACGATAGCCATGACCAGCTCCGGCGGCACCTTCAGATCTTCATCGATGCCTACAATCACGGCCGCAGGCTGAAGACCCTGCGCGGACTCACACCATACGAATATGTCGCACGTGCCTGGACAGACGACCCAACTCGATTCAAAGTCGATCCGTACCGCTACTCTCCGGGACTAAACACCTAGAAATGGGTTTCACAGCGGCCACACACCCAACGAGTGAGAAGCACACTGCCGCAATGACGTAGGCATGCGCGCGAGCTCCAGAATAGGCCACCGTGTTCACAGCTCCTTTCAGGTAACTCCCCTATCATTTGGCCCTTGACTAGGCAGATCGACGGATCGGAACGTTCACGTCCTCACAGGACTGCACCACCCCGAAAGGGATTCCACTGAGCGGGCGGATCCAAGCTGGCGCATGAGCCTCAATTTCCTGTTATCTGTCGTATGTTGTCGTTGCGCTGGGTATCGAACAGAAGACGGTTTGGATCTATGCCGGCGCGCTCCGGCTCCCCCGTCACGGCAACAGTGATGCTTTGCGTGCCGCTCCCAATACGATGCTTTTTCAAGTAAATTGGTTCACTTGACTTACCGGCCCCGGAGGGTACGCCGAATACTGCTACTTCTATCAAATCGTTCATGGGCACGGTTTTTTCCGCCCCTTGGGTGTCCACGACCAGCTTCCGCGCTCTAACGTCGAGCGTGACCTGCCATTGTCCTTCGACTTTTTTCGACGTGACTTTTTCCGTCTCGAGCTCCCAGAACGTGTTTGCTTTGAACATGTCGTGAAGCAGGTATTGTAACGATGGAGGCGTAACAGCCTTCAGTTCGCGGTAGAGGTCGAGCGTCGTCGGCAGGAGAACCGCTCCCGAACCGTGTCTTTGAATAAGACGCCGAAGAGCCGCGTGGAGCCGCTCCTTGCCGACGTACTCGCTGATCGCGTAGAGCGCCAAAGGTCCTTTGCGGTAATTCTGATAGCGATCGTAGCCGGCCTGAAGCAACGGAGGCGCAGCCCGTGCCTGCATCGCTTCCTTATCCTCCAGAAAAAAGCTGATCAGCTGCCGAAGATGCTGCGGCCCGTGAGTCTCCTCCACGAGCCGCATGGCGGAGTACCAGGCCAGACTTTCAACCAAGATCCCGCCCCCTTCAACCCGCGCAGGGGTGACCTGGGCGCCCCACCATGAATGGGCGATCTCATGCCCCATCACCGCGAAGACATGGTCGTAGCCTCGCTCATCTTCATCAATGTTGTGCTGGGAGTATAGCTCCCCATAATCGACCATGCTTCCACCATCCGCATTTAGCCCGCCGCCTTCGCTCGCGCGTGCGGCGATGGTGATGTGGCTATGTGGGTAAGGGCCGAATTGCTCGCTGTAATAGTTCAGAGACTCGCGCACGGCACTGGCCATTCGCTCCAGTTGCTTGTCATGAGCTGGATAATACAGGATGCGGATCGTGATATCCTTCCACCGTTCTTCATGCACGGCATACCGGCCCGACAGGATGGCATAGTCGTTGCCGATGGAGGTATTGGTGGAATAGCGAAAGTAACGGCGCCCATTTTCAGACCAGGCCCGGCGAAGCGATCCTTGGACCACTGCGACCTCGTCCCCATTGGTGCCGATCACAGCATCGAGAGTGGTTCGGTCAGCATGAGACTGATTTCGCTGGCTGTCGCGGTCGTAAAGCGATGCCAGCACGGGGCGTGGCGGAAGCCCGTGGTCTTTGCGGTCCTGCGGATTAGATAGGGTGCGATCGGATTGATAGCCGATTGCGGGCAGCCAGGCGTTGGTGAAATAAGTGCCATTCGGCACCACCGGGACGTCGGCGCCGCTGTTGCCGAAGCCTGACTGGTCGAAATGCACACTGAAGCTCAGTCGCAGGGACTCGCCGGGCCGGAGCGGCTTCTCCAAGCGGTAAATCCGGTAGCCAAGGTTTTGGTCGACGACGAGAGCATCGGCCAGCCGATCAAAGGCGATCCTTCCGGTGTCCACCTCAGGCGCGGTAGCCACGTGGATGGTGTCTATCGGTACCGATCTCTTGTTGACCAGGTTGTAAGTGCCGCGAATGTCCGCCTCATGCCGTTCCGGATAAAGCTCGACCCGCAGCTTGGTGTCGGTGAGCTCCGGTTGCGCGACGTTCTTATACTGTGCGTAGCGCTTCTCATAAGCCGCCTTTCTCTCGGCAATCTCCGACGCGCTCTGATAATCGTTCAAGATGTTCGTATTATAGAATATGAACCCGCCGAGCAGGATGGGGAGGGCCGCCGCTACCGCGCCGAACGCGAGCACCGGGGGCCGGAGCCGATGTCGCGCCTGCCGGAGGCGTGCCTTGAAGCTCTGCTCCGTGCTCCGCACCCACAAGAGGCTGGCAGCCAGTCCGATCAGCAGCGCCCATGCCGCCCAATAGAACTTGAACCACAGCCACGGCGCGAGGGAAGCTCCGAATCCGCGCATGTCGGTATATGTCCAACCCGGGTCAGCTCCGTAAACGAGCAGGTTGTGCTCGATTCCGATCGCCGTGGCCCCCGCGGCTAGGAACCCATAGCTGGCGAGCCCTACCAAATGCCCGATATACTTCTCGTCCACCAGTACGTGCACCGCAAGGGCAAGCACCGCGAATTGAAGGTAGTTGGCCAGCTGAATTCCGAACAGGACCTGGAGGTACAGCCCGATTTCGAAGTTTGTATATCCGCCGCTGGCCTGCACGAGCACAGCGGCTGCCATAAGGACTGCAAGCCAAGAGACGATCAACAGGCTAAGCGCTAGAAACTTCCCGGAGAAGAGGACCCATTCTCGCACTGGCACAGTGTTCGTGATTTCGCTTAGGCGCGCCTCGCGCTCCCGCCAGACCAACTCACCCGCGTAGAAGAGGATGAGGAGTGGGATGATGAACCACCCAAGATCAGGATTGTTGGCCAGAGGGGCAGTCAGGAAATCAAGAGTATGCCCCGTCGTAGGGAATAGCGTACCACCATTTGCCTGCATGCCGTTGGCGACGCGCGCTGCGGCGACGAATGCCAGTCCCGCCGCGAAGAGAAATCCGAGTCTGCTTATTGCCATAGTCAGAAACGAGGTCCGGGCAATAAACAGCATCTGGCGGACGTTGGTTGCGAGGCCGAAGGTCTGCCGGGCGCGAGGGATGGAGATCGGCTCATTCGCCACAATCCCGCTGATCTCATGGGGTGCCGAGTGGGCGACCCGCCGCCGGCGTCTGAAGAAACTTGGCCGGGCACCGGCATCATGCTTGAACCGATAGCGGGCGTAGGTGAACACTATGACGGCCACGGCAATTGTAAGCCAGATGAGGCGGTTCGCCACGATGAAGCTCTGGGGGCCCACCATCACTGTATTTCGCTCCACCACCGTCCAGTCGAAAAGAGCATTCAGCGTGCCGGCCGAACCGATCGGGTCAGTCAGGTGCTGCACGTCCCAGAAGACAACGGAGACAGGATAGGCAAAGATGAGGAGGAGCAACGTGCCCAGATATGCCGCCATGACGCGATGATTGAGCGCCGCGAACGAGAACTGAATAGCGGTACATACAAACGCAACTGGGAGCGCGATGAACAAATAGACGCTGAGATATGCAAACGGCCTATGCGGACCAAGGATAGCGGGCTCAAGTCCCGGGATCAGCAAAGCGAGCAGAATTCCCAATAGGGCTGCAAGCAGGATCAGCGCGTTGAGGACCAGGGCCGCGAGGAAGCGCCCTCCCAGATATTCAAGCTTGCGAACGGGCGTTGTGAAAGTGAGGGGATGCATCCGCATCTGCACGTCCCTGGCCGCTGCGGCACCCGCTATGGGCGCGCCCAGAACGACCCAGATAAGGCAGCAGAAAAGCGTGGTGACTGCGATCGCGAAGGACGAATTCAGCAAGAACTCGCCTGCCCGCGCGTTTTCGATCGCATTCGATCTAATCCCAAAGATAGAATTTGCGAGTACCGCCGCCAGTACTAGCCACGGAAACGGACTGCGAATTTGATAGGCGAGCTCGAAGGAAAAGACGTTGCGGAGCTTCATCATGTCAGCCCCGTCCGTCCGCGCGACGGCCAATATGTCCCGCCATGGTGCTGAAATAGACATGTTCGAGGTCCGGCTCTGCCGGCTCAAAGCCGCGCCCTGGGTCGGTCTCACTGTAAACGTGGACGAGAGTGCGTCCCGCGAGAAGCTTAGTGGAGATCACAGCGTACTTTCGCTCGACTTCAGGAAGCTCGTCTCGCGAGATCACCTGGCGCCAAATTCGCCCGTCCAGCTCTTCGACCGCGCGCAAGGGCTCCGCCTCAAGCAGGATCTCCCCTTTGTCGATAAGCGCCATGTTGGTGCAAAGCTCCGTCACGTCCTCTACGATGTGCGTGCTAAGGATCACCACCGCGTTCTCCCCCAACTCCGAGAGCAGGTTGAGAAAACGCACCCGCTCGGCCGGATCCAGCCCCGCCGTGGGCTCGTCGACGATGATCAGCCTCGGATTGCCCAGCAAGGCAACGGCAATGCCAAACCTCTGCCGCATGCCCCCCGAATATCCACCCAGCTTCTGCTTCCTCACGTTCCAAAGGTTAGTCTGCTTGAGCAGGCCCTCGACCATATCCTTACGCTCTCCCCGGTGCGTTATGCCCTCCAGCACGGCGAAATGATCGAGCAGCCGCTCCGCGGTTGTCCTGGGGTACACGCCGAACTCCTGAGGCAGGTATCCAAGCGTCTTGCGCACCTCATCTTTCTGCATGAGGAGATCGAGATCGCCGAGGTGGATGCTGCCTTCACTTGGATCCTGCAGCGTCGCGAGGGTGCGCATCAGCGTAGACTTGCCGGCGCCGTTGTGGCCGAGCAGGCCGAACATTCCCTGCGGGACCGTGAGGGTTATATCCTTTAGCGCCTGCACGCCATTGGCGTAGGTCTTGGAAACACTTTTGATATGCAGTTCCATAATCGCTCCTATGGCGGGGTTCTTGCTGGCGACCCTGCAGGTCGTTCGCGACGTTGAAGCTCATTCGGTCAGGCGAAGCGATCACGTCCGAGCGCGTGCCAGTGACCACGATCTCCCCCGGTCTGGAAGGCGCTCCTGCTGCGGGGGGTTGCGCGGCAGATTGAGCGGGCGGGGGCTGGCTCGAGGCTGGAGCGGTTTGCGCCCGCGCGCAAACGGGCACCATCAGGGAGGCCGCCAAGGCAAGGATGGAAGAGTGGATTCTGAACTGACTGGTTTTTCATCCGACTTTTGCCTTCGAGAAGCGGCTCCGCTTTTTAAGCGGACCTTGTGCGGTGGGAACTGCGAACAACTCAGCCCTTTTACTTGGCCGCCGCGCGGCCGGGGAGCATGAGCAATTTGTGATATTTTGCTGAAATCGAGGCTCTCAGGAGGTGCCGAACTGCTGTTTGGAGAGCTGGCATCCGGCGAAGGAAACCTGTTCTAGTCACGAAGGAGGAGCTGAAATCTGCAATCGGTCGAACGCAGACTTAAGCGCTAATGTCTGGACTGGGTGGAAAGCGGACATTGCGGCGGCACCGCCCGACTGTTGGCTGCGCCCGAAAGGGGCAGGCTGCTTTCGGCGGTCGACGCCCCATTTGACAGTGACACGTCTGCAGCACCCGACGCTGTTGAGTGTCCGTCGTCAGAACATTTGGCGCAACTCGCGGCGTAGATTAGCGGAGTGTTGGCCTCGTCAGGGGGTTGATATTAAGCGGCGAGCTTGCGGTGCTGCAAGCGTCGATGTTCGATGGTCAGTCGCTGATCCTTTTTCGCTGTTTGATGATGGCATCGGCTCGTCCGAAGTAGGCGTCGGCGGGCGTCAC
>JACCSV010000289.1 GCA_013812805.1 Sphingomonas sp.
AGAATTATTGGGTGACGCGCGGCGACCTGCAGCATGCCCGCGAATGGTATGCCGCCGGCTTCACCCAGGCGATGAAGACGCCCGACGACACTTTGGTCTTTGTCGATCCGACCGAGGAGAAGCAGATTCGAGTCGACCAGGCCGAGTGCATGGGCTGCCTGTCGCAATGCGCATTCTCTTCCTGGGCGGACAATGAGAAGAATTCGACCGGCCGCCTCGCCGACCCGCGGTCGTTCTGCATCCAGAAGACGCTTCAGGACATCGCCCACGGCGGCGACGTCGATAAGAACCTGATGTTCGCCGGCCACTCGGCCTTCCGCTTCAAGACCGATCCTTTCTATTCCAACGGCTTTGTGCCGACGGTGAAGCAGCTGGTCGACCGGATACTCACCGGCGCGTGATGGTGTTTAGGTTCGTCATCCCCGCGAAAGCGGGGACCCAGCCGAAAGCAAATAAAAACTGGGTTCCCGCTTTCGCGGGAATGACGATGATGCTGCTAGCCGCCCCTGCCGCGGCGCAGGACAAGAAGCCGCCCTACTGGGCATCGATTGCCAGCGGCGAGGCGATGATGCGGACCGGCCCCGGCAAGAACTATCCCGGAACCTGGCTCTACAAGCGCCGCGACCTGCCGGTGCGGGTGCTGCAGCTTTATCCCAGCTGGCGGCTGATCCAGGATCCCGACGGCACTCGCGGCTGGATGCTCGTGACCCTGCTCAGCGACCGCCGGACCGGCATCGTCAGACCGGGTGGGCCACGGCCGATCCGGGCCCGGCCGGGAGCTGACGCCAACGTCCGTTACATCGCCGAGCCGGGCGTCGTCGGCCGGATCCAAGACTGCCGCTCCGGCTGGTGCCAGATCACGATCGACAAGCGCGACGGCTATATCCGTAGCGCCGATATCTGGGGCGTCGGCGAAGGCGAAATGGTCGACTGAGTTTCCTGTAAAGAGCTCTTGACAGTCAAGAACTCTTTACACATCTTCGCGCGATGGAGAATCGGGTCAAGGACTGGCGCGAACGCAACGCCTGGAGCCAGGGCGAGCTCGCCCGGCGTCTTGGCGTCTCGCGCCAGACCATCAATGCGGTCGAGACCGACAAATATGATCCGAGCCTTCCGCTGGCGCTGCGCATGGCGAAGCTGTTCGCCGTGTCCGTCGACCAGCTGTTTATCGATGATTGGGAGCCGGAGGAGTCCGAATGAGCCAGAACATTGGAAAGAAGGCGGTCACGCGAACCGTTGGGCAAACCCTTGTCGGCGCCGCGGTTGGAGCCGGGGGAGCGATGATATTCTTCGCGCTGATTGACGATACCGACCTCGACTTGGCCGATCCCTCTCGGGTCCTCGCCATCGTCGCAGGGCTGATTTATGCGATTAGCGGTCTGTTTGTCGCGATTGGAGCGTCGGCGCCGCGGCTGGGCGCCCGCTTCCTCAATGTTGAGGATGCCGATGAACTTCGCGAGCAGCGCAGGCTTCTCGCCGAAAGCTCGGTAGGATGCGTGCTCGTCGGGCTGGTGTTGCTGGTGCTTGCGATCGCCGGGCCCGATGGCATCGTCAGCCGCGAAGCCGCGGCGGTGGTAGTAGCCCTTTCCATCGCCACGATCTTTGCCATGTCGGTGCGGAGCATGTCGCGGTTCGACGAGCTGATGCGGCGGATCAGTATCGAAGCCTCGGCGTTTACGCTTCACGCCTCGCTGGTGCTCCTCGGCGGCTGGGCCGCCCTCGCGCACCTCGAATATGTGCCGTGGATCGGTCCGCTAGCGTGGATATCCGCCCTCGCACTGCTGGAGTTGCTCGCGATTTTCTGGGTCAGTGGCAAACGAGGCCTACTCAAACAACGCTGAGCGAGCCGAGGACCAGCTTCGCCACCGCCGCCTAGCGAGGCGACGCCGGCTGTCGCACGTCCTTGCGATACACCAGCTTGTCGTCGTCATCGTCCCAGAAGTCGGGAATCCGGGCAACTTCGGCAAAGCCCCGTGACTGGTAGAATTGCCGCGTAGGCTCAAAGCCGGGCTGCGACGAGGTTTCGACGAGCAGCAGCCGCCCAGATCGCGCCACCAGCGCCTGCTCGGTCGCTGCGATCAGTGCCGTGCCAATGCCGCTTCCGCGGGCAGTCAGGGAGGTGGCCATTGCCAGCAGGTTGAAGGTCCCTGCCGTAAGCTTCTCGGGCACCGTGTAAGCGAAGCCGATCACGCCCGCTTCGTTACTCGCAACCAACCAGACTTCGTTCCCGTCCGGCGCCTCCAAATAGGGTGACATCAATTCGGCCGTCATCTCGCCGGGGAACAGCTCGGCTTCATCGGCGAGCCTGGCGATGGCGTCGATGTCGGCGCGCTCCGCCGGGCGGACGCTTACGGCAGGGCTGGCCTGCATCGTCCGGCGGCTCGGCTAGACCAGTTCGACCGCGACCGCGGTCGCTTCGCCGCCGCCGATGCACAGGCTCGCGACGCCGCGCTTGGCGCCGCGCTGCTTGAGGGCGTTGACCAGGGTGACGATGATGCGCGTGCCGCTGGCGCCGATCGGGTGGCCGAGCGCGGTGGCACCGCCGTGGATGTTGATCTTCTCGTGCGGGATGCCGAGGTCCTTCATCGCGAACATGGCGACGCAGGCGAACGCCTCGTTGACCTCCCACAGGTCGACCTCGCCGGCCTTCCACCCGGCCTTGGCGAGCACTTTCTCGATCGCTCCGATCGGAGCGACGGTGAACTGCGCGGGCTCCTGCGCGTGAGCGGCCGTCGCGACGATGCGCGCGACTGGCTCGAGACCCTTGTCCCGCGCGTTGGATTCGCTGGTCAGAACGATCGCGGCCGCGCCATCCGAGATCGATGAGCTGGTTGCGGCGGTGATCGTCCCCTCCTTGTCGAAGGCGGGTTTCAATTGCGGGATCTTGTCGGGACGGCCGCGGCCCGGCGCTTCGTCCGTATCGACAACGACCTCGCCCTTGCGGCTGCTGATCGTCACCGGGACGATTTCGTCGCCGAACCCGCCATTGTCGATCGCATCCTTAGCGCGGCGCAGGCTCTCGATCGCGTACTCGTCCATCGACTCGCGGGTGAGCTGATATTCGTCGGCGGTGCACTGGGCGAAGCTGCCCATCGCGCGGCCTTCCTCATAGGCGTCCTCGAGCCCATCGAGGAACATGTGGTCGTAAACCTTGTCGTGGCCGATGCGGGCGCCCGAGCGCATCTTCTTGAGCAAATAGGGAGCGTTGGTCATCGACTCCATTCCGCCGGCGACGATCACTTGCGCATTGCCGGTGCGGATCGCTTCATCGCCCATGATCACCGTCTGCATGCCCGATCCGCAGACCTTGTTGACGGTCGTCGCCTGGACGGTGGTTGGAAGCCCCGCCTTGATCGCCGCTTGGCGCGCGGGCGCCTGGCCGAGCCCGGCGGGAAGCACGCAGCCCATGTAGATGCGGTCGATCTGGTCGCCCGCGACGCCGGCACGCTCGACCGCCGCCTTGACCGCCGTCGCTCCAAGGTCGGTCGCCGATGCGTCGGCGAGCGCGCCCTGCATCGCACCCATCGGCGTGCGAGCATAGGACAGGATGACGGTGGGGTCGGTGTCGGGGGTGGTGGCCATGGCTTCTCTCGGGCTCCATATTGTGCGCTGCACATAGTGGCGTCGCGCGCCTTGTCCAAGGCTCGGGCGCAATGCTAGCGCGGCCATCGACAGGAGACCCTTTGATGTCCGCACCCGCTCTCGACTTCGCGCTTGGGGAAATGGCCGACACGATCCGCGAGACGACCCAGCGCTTCGCGACGGACAAGATCGCGCCGATCGCGGCGAAGATCGACGAGACGGACGAGTTCCCGACGGCCTTGTGGCCCCAAATGGGCGAGCTCGGGCTGCACGGAATCACCGTCGAGGAAGAATGGGGCGGCCTCGGCTTGGGCTACCTAGAGCATGTCGTGGCGCAAGAAGAAGTAGCGCGAGCGTCAGCGTCCGTGGGCCTTAGCTACGGCGCCCACTCCAACCTTTGCGTCAACCAGATCCGCCGCTGGGGCAATGATGAGCAGAAGCGCAAGTACCTGCCGAAGCTGATCAGCGGCGAGCATGTCGGGGCGCTGGCGATGAGCGAGGCGGGCGCGGGTTCCGACGTGGTGAGCATGAAACTTAAGGCGGAAAAGAGCGGCAACGGCTATCGCCTCAACGGCACGAAATTCTGGATCACTAACGGCCACAACGCCGAGACGCTGGTGGTCTATGCGAAGACCGGCGAGGGCAGCCGCGGGATCACCGCATTCCTCGTCGAAAAAGGGATGGACGGCTTCTCGCCCGGGCAGAAGCTCGACAAGATGGGCATGCGCGGGTCACCCACCAGCGAGCTGGTGTTCGACGATTGCTTCGTCCCGCCGGAGAATGTTCTCGGCGAGGAGAATAAGGGGGTGGAGGTGCTGATGAGCGGCCTCGATTACGAGCGCACCGTGCTCGCCGGAATCCAGATCGGGATCATGCAGGCCTGCCTCGACGTAGTCCTGCCCTATGTCCGCGAGCGCAAGCAGTTCGGAAAACCGATCGGCAGCTTCCAGCTGATCCAGGCCAAGGTCGCCGACATGTATGTCG
>JACCSV010000307.1 GCA_013812805.1 Sphingomonas sp.
CGTACCGGCTCGACCCGAACTTCGCGACCTAGGCTGCGGCCTGCGCCCTCGGCTGCTGGTCTGCCCCCAGGTGCCGCGCATAGAGCCAGCCGATGCCGATCAGGCTCACACCGAGGGCGAAGAAGGATGCGATCCGGGTTAGGCCCTCAAGCCCCGACGCGTCGAACATAAAGACCTTGCCGACGGCCGCGATCATCAGCGCCAGCGACGCGATCCGCCAGTCGCGGTCGCGGCGGGCGATGCCCCACAGCAGGAAGCCGAAGGCGAGTGCGATCGCGACGATCGACCGGCCGATGTCCTCCGCCGAAGTAAGGCCGGGGCCGACCAGGAGGGACCCGTGGAACAGCTGCCGCAGGCTCGAAAATGCGAACAAGGCGACCACGGTCATTTGCGCGATGCCGAGCGGGCGCAGGTCTTCCAGCACACCCGCCGCGCGCTGCTTAGCGACAACGGTCAGCGCGAGCGCGATACCGTAGACCGCGAGCAACAGGTTGAAGATCGGCGTTCCCCCGACCGCCTGCGCCGACCACAGCGGGTTGTGCAGCAGCAGGGAGTAATAAGCGAGATGGCCTGCTCCAGCTGCGGCGAGCCCAAGCGCCGCCCGCGCCTGACCCCGCTGGATGGCGGCACCGGCCGCGCCGAGGAGCAGCGCCTGCCACACGGTGCGCTCGGCGAGGCCGAGGCTGACGAACTCTTCCGGCGCCGAGATGGCGAACAGCTGCTTGAAGAGGCTGTGCGCTCCGACAGTGGCGAGGACGCCGATCAAGCCCAGCGCAATTCCCCGCTCGCGCGGTGCCAGCCGGCCACTTGCGAGCAAGAGTGCGATGGCAACGAGCATCGCTGGAAGCAGCAGCCGCAGGAAAGCGGTTTCGACGTCGGGGACAGCGGTTACGAGCATTGGAATTCCGCCGATTGAAGCGAGCGCGGGCCCGGCCCAAGTCAGCACCGGAAGCACCGCCCAGGCGGCGATCAGCAGCGCCGCGCAAGCCATTGCGTGCACCAGCCGCTCGGCCCGGAGCCGCCGTCCGAAGTCGGCCACCGCAATCAGCAGCAGCGGCGGGATCAGCGGCTCCATCCGCGATGGCACGAACTGCGCCAGGCCGAGATACAGGAACAGGACCGTCAGGAACTGGGCGGGGCCACGTCCTGCCGCGAGGCGCGCCCGCCAGGCAAAGACGCCGCTGATCGCAGCCAGGAGGAGCCAACGCAGCGCCTCGAGACTGTCCGAATAGCCGGTGCCTTGCGAGCTGTCGCCGTAGGGGAAAGCGATCGCTGCGACCGCTGCGATCGCCCAGGCGACCGGCTCCAGGCGCTGTTCGCCCACGGTTTGGCCAAGATGCAGGACGCCAAGCCCAATCGCCGCGACGGCCGGTGCCACCAGCCAGTCGGGCAGCAGCAGGACCGCCGCAGCCGATACCAGAACGGCGCTTCCACCGGCGAGGATTGCGAAGCGCGTGTCGCCGACAGGTCGACCGCTGCGAAGTCCGGCCGCCGCGCAGGCCCCGACCAGTGCGGTGAGGCCGAGCGCGAGCAAGCCGAAGAACGCGTCGCTCGATCGGTCGATGCGGTAGAAATGGGACATCGGCAGGAACAGCCCGCCGAGCCCGAGCGCGATGATCTGCGAAGCTTCGACAAGGCTGCCCCCGGGACGCCACAGCCGCCAGGCCGCGAACAGCCCGTAAATCGACAGCGTGCCGGCCGTGACGATTGCGAAGTCCCGCGCGTCTGGGTTCGGCCAGGCGCCGAGCAGCAGGAGCGCGATGAGGGTGCCGACCGCGGGCAACCGCGCCAGCTGTTCGTCCCGGTGCGCGAGCCACAAGGATGCAAGCGCGAGAAGCGCGAACAGGCCCCAGTTGAGCAATGCGAAGCCGCCGGTCGCGACCAGCGCGGCCATCTGCGCAGCCGCGGCGGCCGCCGCGACAAGTTGCAGCTGGCTCTGGCGACCGCCGGCAAAGCCGAGCGCCGGAATGCCGACGCCGAGCAGCAGCATGTACAGCCCCAACGAGATCGAGCCGGGCGCGTCGAGTGCCCCGCCGAACAGTAGCACGAGGCCCCAGCCGAAGCCGCCGACGAGCGCGCTAACGCCGAGCCATGCCCAGCGCTGATTGCGCGACAGAGCAGTGAGGCCGCCGACCGCGAGCGCCAGATAAAGGGTGAGCAGCGGCACGTTGGGATCGGCCGAGCCGACCAGTGCCGGGGCGGCGAGACCGCCGGCGAGCCCGAGCAGCGCGCTCGGCGGGCCAAAGCGCGTGGACAGGAAAAGCGCCGCCGCAGTCACCGCCGCCATGGCGGCCATCGCCGCCAGCGGATCGATCAGGCCGTAGACGTTCACGGCAATGAGGATGCTTGCGTAGAGGCTGGCGATTCCGGCGCCGGCAAGCGATTGCCGCACGCGCGGATCGCGGACTCGATGCTCCTGGCGATAAGCGACCTCGGCGGCGGCGATCAAAACGGTGCCGAACAGCAGGCCGGCGATGACCCGGATCGGCGGGGTGAGCAGGCCGCTGTCGATCGACAGCTTGACGATGAACATTCCGGCGATCGCGAGCGTGATCCCCCCGGCCCAGATGGGCAGCCGGCGACCGAACAGTTCCTCGAAATCGATTCGGGTTCTTGGCGCGGGCTCGTCGTGCGGTTCTTCAATGGAGATCTGGGGCTGCGCGGCGATCGGTTTGGCTGCAGAAGTGTCGACTGACGCCGCAAGCGGCTGGTGCAGTGTCGCCGCCTCGGGCGGCTGGGACTCGGGTTCAACGGCCGCCAGCGCCTCGTCCCGCGGTGCGCTCGTGGTGATTTCTAGCAGGCGCTGCTCGACCAGCGTCAGGCGCTTGTGGAACACGATCGCGACGACAGCGAACGTGACGAAGACGAGCCAGCTGATCATCGAATTCACCTCCCGAAGCTGACCGAATAGCATAAATTGAA
>JACCSV010000313.1 GCA_013812805.1 Sphingomonas sp.
ACGGCGACGTTCAGTCGGATCTCGTCGCGCAGGGCTTTGGCTCACTGGGCCTGATGACCTCGATCTTGATGACCCCGGACGGCAAGACGGTCGAGGCGGAGGCCGCGCACGGCACCGTCACCCGCCATTACCGAATGCATCAGCAGGGCAAGGCGACCTCGACCAACCCGATCGCCTCCATTTTCGCCTGGACCGGCGGCCTCAAGTATCGCGGCAAGTTCGACGGCACGCCGGATGTCGTGCGCTTCGCCGAGACCCTTGAGCGAGTCTGTGTCGAGACCGTCGAGCAAGGGCAGATGACCAAGGATCTAGCGATCCTCGTCGGCCCCGACCAACCGTGGATGACGACCGAGCAGTTTTTCGAGGCGATCCGCGCCAACCTCGAGGCTGCCATGGCGCCGAACGCGCAGCAGGCGAGCGAGCCCGCTTCCACGTGACGCGGGGCGCACTCAGCCTTTGCGAAGCGCCTCTGGCTTGTGCGCCGCCTGCTTGCCGTCGTCGGTTTCCACCAGATATTCCGGATTGTCGTCCGACGCGGCCACCTTGTGGCCCTTGATCGTCATCGGCGAGGTGAGCTTGCGCACCACCTTCCCTTCCGCGGTCCCCCCTTGCGAGTTCCACTCCACCCGATCTCCGGCTTTAAACGTCTTGGTCATTTCCACCTCCATTTTGCGCAACGCATGAACCGCCGCGGCGGGTGACAGCGGCGCCCGGCCCTGCTCTAAGACCGCATGGGTCACGGAGACTTCGGCACTTCAGGATTCAGCGACGCGCTGGTGATCCTCGGAGCGGCGGGGCTGGTCATCCCCGCCTTCGCACGCTTTCGAATCAGCCCGATCATCGGTTTCATCCTGATTGGCCTCATCGCCGGGCCGTCGGGCCTGGGCTCCCTGGCTCCGACCTATCCGTGGCTTCATTATGTCACCATTTCCAACGCCGAGGCGGTCGAGCCGTTTGCCGAGCTCGGGATCATTCTCCTGCTCTTCTCGATCGGCCTCGAGCTGTCGTTCCGGCGGCTGTGGGGAATGCGCCGGCTGGTGTTCGGCGTCGGTGCGGCCGAGCTGCTGCTTTCCGCCGGGCTGCTGGCGCTTGGGCTTCACCTGATCGGACAGAGCGTTGCCGGCGCAGTCGGCCTCGGCCTGGCGCTTGCATTGTCCTCGACCGCACTGGTCCTGCCGCTGGTCGGAACCCATGGGCCGGTCGGCCGGTCGGCGCTGGCGATGCTCCTGTTCGAGGACGTGGCGCTGGTGCCGATCGTCTTCGCGCTCGGAGCAATGGCTCCCTACGCCGGAAGCGATGCCGTGTCCGGCCTGGTCACGACGATGCTGGTCGGCGGCCTCGTTTCGGTTGGAATGCTGTTTGCCGGCCGCTTGCTGCTGCCGCACCTGTTCGCCCAGGCGGCACGCACCAAGAGCCCGGAGCTGTTCCTGTCCGCCTGCCTGCTGGTGGTCATCGTCGCCAGCCTGGTGACTTCGGCAATCGGCTTTTCGCCGATCCTCGGGGCGCTGATCGCCGGGATCGTCATCGCCGAGACCGAGTATCGCAACGAGGTCGAGGTGGTGACCGCGCCTTTCCGCGGCCTTGGCCTCGGCGTGTTCCTGATCACCGTCGGGATGAGCGTCGACCTGCGCCAGGTCGTCGACAGCTGGCAGGACATTGTTCTCGCGGTGGCCGGCGTTCTGGCGGTCAAGACCATCGTCACGTCGCTTCTGCTGCGGGTCGAGGGCGCCCGCACCGCGGTCGCCGTGGAAACGGGCGTGCTGATGGCGGCTCCATCGGAAACCACCCTGATCGTGCTTGCCGCCGCGGCCGCGGCCGAGCTCATCCAGCCCCAGACCGCCGCATTCTGGCAGATCGTCACTGCCATCGGACTGACGATCACGCCGCTGCTGGCGCAGCTCGGACGGCTGGCTGGACGGCGGGTTGCCGGTCAGGAGCTGGCCGGCCAGCTCGACGAGACCCTGGAGACGGCGGCACTGGACCAAGTGATCGTGCTCGGCTTCGGCCGTGTCGGGCGCCTGGTTTCCGAGATGCTGGAGGCGCACGGCAAGGACTATCTGGCGATCGATAGCGATGCCGACGGCGTCGCTGGCGCTCGCAAGGAAGGCTATGACGTCTTGTTCGGAGACGTTTCCCAGCCGGAGTTCCTTGGCCGGCTGGCGGAGCGACAGCCCAGCGCCTTCATCCTGACCATGGACAATCCGGTGCTGGTCAACCGGCTTGCCCGGCAGCTTCGTGCCGCCTTCCCCGACCTGCCGATCGTCGCCCGCGCCCGCGACACCGCGCACGCGGCTAAGCTCTACAAGGCCGGCGTCACCGACGCGGTGCCCGAGACGCTGGAGGCTTCTTTGCAGTTGTCGGAAGCGGCGCTGGTCGACCTCGGCGTCGCGATGGGTCCGGTGATCGCCTCGATCCACGAGAAGCGCGCCGAGCTGCGGGCCGAGATCATGGCCCAAGCGGAGATGGAGGAAGAGCCACCCTTGCGCGGCCGCAGGCTGCGGGATTCAGAACCTAGTCGGCAGACCTGAAGGTCAGTGTTCCGGCGATTCGCGTGCGGCCCTGCGCATCGTCTGACGGGTGACGCTCGCCATCGTTGACCACCACTTCGGCGAAGTCGAAGGGTGAAACGCCCGCCAGGCAGGCGGCGTTTACCCCAAACTCATCGGGGTTCGAGCGCCGTTTGTGATGCGTATAGATGCCGCAAATCGTGCAGAAGTGATGCTCGGCGACGCGCGTGTTGAAGCGGTATGTAGCGAGCTTTTCTTCGCCTTGGGTGACGGTGAGCCCGCCGGCCCTGGCAGTGACCGCGACCGCACCGCGCAACCGGCACAAACTGCAGGTGCAACGACGCGCGGAGGCCAAGCCGAAAGGCAGCTCGACGGTGAATTTGACGGCGCCGCAGTGGCAGGCTCCATCGAGGATTATCGGCTCACTGCTGCGCGTGTCGATCACGCGGCCGCGTTCTCCAGAGCGCCGCGAACGGCGGCTAGCGCCTGGTCCGCATTGTCGCCGTCGGGCCCGCCGCCCTGCGCCATGTCGGGCCGGCCGCCGCCGCCCTGCCCCCCAAGCGCCGCGACCGCGGCCTTAAGCAGCTCTACCGCGCTGATCTTGGCGGTAAGGTCGTCAGTGACGCCGACGGCGACGCTGGCGCGGCCTTCGTTGACCGCGATCAGCGCCGCGATGCCGGAACCGACGCGCTGCTTCATCGTGTCGATTGCCGAGCGCAACCCCTTGGGGTCGAAGCCTTTGACTATCTGGCCGAGAAAGGCATGGCCATTGATTTGCTCGGGCGCCTCCGGTTCCGCCTTGCCGCCGCCCATCGCCAGCGCTTTTTTGGTGTCGGCAAGCTCGCGCTCGAGGCGGCGCTTGTCGTCAAGTAGCGCGGACACCCGGGCCGGCACTTCATCCGGCGCGCTTTTGAGCGTCGCAGCTGCCTCGCGCAGCCGCGCTTCACGCGCGGTCAGCCACTGGCGAGCGGCTTCGCCGGTGAGCGCCTCGATCCGGCGAATGCCCGAGGAGACCGCGCTTTCGCCGACAAGCTTGAACAGCTGGATGTCGCCAAGCGCTGAGACGTGGGTGCCGCCGCACAGCTCGACCGAATAATCGGCCTCGACGTCACGGCCCATGCTGAGCACGCGGACTTCGTCGCCATATTTCTCGCCGAACAGGGCCATGGCGCCGGCCGCGATCGCCTCGTCGGGCGTCATCAGCCGGGTCGTCACCGGCTGGTTGTGGCGGATGTGCGCGTTCACCTCGGCTTCGATGGCGGCGATGTCGTCCCCCGAGAGCGCGGACGGATGCGAGAAATCGAAGCGCAGCCGATCGGGCGCAACCAAACTGCCTTTCTGAGTGACATGGTTGCCGAGCCGGTGCCGGAGGGCGGCGTGTAGCAGGTGGGTGGCGCTGTGGTTGGCGCGGATGCGGTCACGGCGCTCGCTATCGACCCGCTGCTGGACAGTGTCGCCGATCGCCAATTCGCCGGAAACCACCTTGGTGCGGAGTACGTGGAGCTTGCCGAGCGGCTTGCTCGAAACCTCAACTTCGCCTTCGAAACTTCTGAGCGAACTTAGCTTTCCGCTGTCACCCATTTGCCCGCCGCTTTCTGCGTAGAACGGCGTCTGGTTGAATACGATCTCGACCGTCTCACCTTCGGCCGCGCGCTCAACGCGCTGACCGTCCCGAACCAACGCCAGAACCACGCCTTCGCCCTCGTGGCCGGAATAGCCGGTGAACTCGGTCGCTCCGTGCTCCTCGGCGATGTCGAACCACAGGTCGTCCGATGCACGCTCGCCCGACCCTTTCCAGGCGGCGCGCGCGGCGGCTTTCTGCTGCGCCATTGACGAGTCGAAGCCGGCGCGGTCGACGGTCAGCCCGCGGGCACGAAGCGCGTCTTCGGTGAGGTCGTAGGGGAAGCCGAAGGTGTCGTAGAGCTTGAAAGCGGTCTCGCCGGCTAGCGTCCCGCCTTCGGCCATTCCCGCGGTCGCTTCGTCGAGCAATTTTAGCCCGTTCACCAGCGTCTGCCGGAACCGCGTTTCCTCCTGCGCCAGGGTCGCTTCGAGCAACGGCTGGGCTCGCACCAGCTCCGGATAAGCGGCGCCCATTTCCGCCACCAGCGCCGGCACCAGGCGGTGCATCAGCGGCTCGCTCGCGCCAAGCAGATGCACATGGCGCATCGCCCGGCGCATGATCCGGCGTAGGACATAGCCCCGGCCCTCATTGGCTGGCAGCACCCCGTCGGCGACGAGGAAGCCGGACGCCCGCAGATGGTCGGCGATGACTCGGTGACTGGCCTGGCTGTCGCCTTGCGCTTTGGTGCGCGTCAGCTCCTCGCTCGCCGCGATCAGGCCGCGGAAGGTGTCGGTGTCGTAATTGTCGTGCACCCCCTGCATCACCGCCGCGATGCGTTCGAGCCCCATTCCGGTGTCGATCGACGGCCTCGGCAAATCGGCGACGATCTTGTCGGCCTCCTGCAAATGCTGCATGAACACCAGGTTCCAGATCTCGACGAAACGGTCGCCGTCCTCGTCGGCGCTGCCCGGCGGGCCGCCGGCAATGTGGTCCCCGTGGTCGAAGAATATCTCGGAGCACGGCCCGGACGGGCCATCTGGCCCCATCGCCCAGAAGTTGTCCTTGGTCGGGATACGGATGATCCGGTTTTCCGGCAGCCCCGCGATTCGCT
>JACCSV010000341.1 GCA_013812805.1 Sphingomonas sp.
CCGCCGCACTGGACGCGGCGCCACGGCTCTGCGAGGGCGCGGCTCGCCAGATTCATTAGGGGACATTCGCATGGCCCGATCCGCCTCCACCGACGCAACTGACGGCCCGATGCGCATCGATCCCGCGCAGGTCCGCGAACTTGCTGAGCTATTGACCGTCAACCAGCTGACCGAGATCGAGATCGCCGACGGCGACCGGCGCATCCGCGTCCGCCGCGATGCCGCGCCGTCCGTGGCGGCCGCTCCTGCTCCAGCAGCAGCGGCGGCGGCACCCGCGGCGGCCACGGCGCCCGCTGCGGAATCCTCGGTCGGCGACGCGGTTCGCTCGCCGATGGTCGGCACCGCCTTCCTCTCCGCCGAGCCCGGCGGCAAGCCGTTCGTCAGCGTCGGCGACCCGGTCAAGCCCGGCGATACATTGCTGATCGTCGAGGCGATGAAGGTGATGAACCCGATCACCTCGCCCGGCGGCGGAATCGTCAAGCAGATCTTGATCGAGGACGGGCAGCCGGTGGAGTTCGACCAGCCGCTGGTGGTGATCGCTTAAGTGGCCATCCAAAAGCTGCTGATCGCCAACCGCGGCGAAATCGCGCTGCGCATTCACCGCGCGTGCCACGAGATGGGCATTCGCACCGTCGCGGTCCATTCGACTGCCGACGCCGACGCCATGCACGTGCGCCTGGCCGACGAGACGGTGTGCATCGGCCCGCCCGCGGCGACGGATTCCTACCTCAACATTCCCAACATCATCTCCGCCGCCGAAGTGGTCCACGCCGACGCCATCCACCCGGGCTACGGTTTCCTGTCCGAAAACGCGCAGTTCGCCGAGATCGTCGAGCTTCACGGGATCACCTGGGTCGGGCCCAAGCCCGAGCATATCCGGATCATGGGCGACAAGATCGAGGCCAAGCGCACCGCCGCCAAGCTCGGACTGCCGCTCGTTCCCGGCTCCGACGGCGCGCTCGAAAGCGTCGCCGACGCCCACGCGCTGGCCAACGAGATCGGCTATCCGGTGCTGATCAAGGCGGCGTCCGGCGGCGGCGGGCGCGGGATGAAGGTCGTTGAAAGCGACGAGCAGCTCGAAAGCCTGATGAGCCAGGCAGCGTCCGAAGCGGCAGCCGCGTTCGGCGACGACACCGTCTACATGGAAAAATATCTCGCCGACCCCCGCCACATCGAATTCCAGGTGTTCGGCGACGGCGAAGGCAACGCCATCCACCTCGGCGAGCGCGACTGCTCGCTGCAGCGCCGCCACCAGAAAGTGCTCGAGGAAGCGCCCTCGCCGGCGATCACGGAGGAAGAGCGCGAGCGGATGGGCGAAGTGGTCCGCAAGGCGATGGCCGGAATGAGCTATCGCGGCGCCGGAACCATCGAATTCCTCTACGAGAACAAGGAATTCTACTTCATCGAGATGAACACCCGGCTGCAGGTCGAGCATCCGGTGACGGAGATGATCAGCGGCACCGACCTGGTTCGCGAGCAGATCCGAATTGCCCAGGGCGACGGCCTGTCCTGCGGCCAGGACCAGATCCGACTGCACGGCCACGCGATCGAGTGCCGGATCAACGCCGAGGACCCGCAGACCTTCGTCCCCTCGCCCGGCGTGGTGAAGAATTACGTCGCTCCCGGCGGGATGCACGTGCGCGTCGATAGCGGCCTCTACACCGGCTATCGGGTCCCGCCTTATTACGACAGCATGATCGGCAAGCTGATCGTCTACGGCAAGACCCGCGAGCGCTGCATCATGCGCCTCAAGCGTGCGCTGGAAGAATATGTCATCGAGGGGATGAAGACGACGATCCCGCTCCACCAGCGGCTGGTCCGCGACCCCGAATTCCTCGCCGGCGACTATACGATCAAATGGCTGGAGGACTGGCTGGAGAAAAACCCGGCGTAGGCTGTCCGGGGGACAGCCGTGACGGGTTTCCGGCCTGAACGCGCGGCACGGCGGGCGTCCGCTTAAGCCGCTAATGTCCGCTTCGAGTGAAAAGCGGACATTAGCGCTGCTTGGAAAAGCCTCTACCCAGGTGCACAATCACTTCGTGCAGCGCGGTAGCCTGATTGTCAGGAGCATATGGGCCGCATGCCTGCTGATTGCGGCCGCAAATCACGCCCGCATTCTGCTCCAGCGCGGGCTCTTCTGGGACTATGGCGGAGTCGCCTGGACGAGTGCTGCTTACTGGTCCAGCCTCACTATCCTGGACCCCATCGCGGCAGCCCTCCTCTTTGCCCGTCCAAAGGTGGGCATCGTGAGCGTCATCCTGCTCATCATAACCAACGTCGTCCACAATCTCTTCGTAACAGCGGGTCATTCGTCGGACGGGGCATTGCTAAGCCGCATTGCTTCAAGCCCCCTAATCCTTAGCCAGCTCGCTTTCTTGATGTTGGTGGCCGCCACTGCTCGCATCGCCTGGAGAGGGTCGGAGAGCAGCAGACAATTGCGACCGCACTAGCAACCTGAATTTCTGCTGCGGGTGGAAAGCGGACATTCGCACCGCTGGCGTGAAGGGCAGCATCTGGCCGAAGCGGCCTGGCTGCTTTCAGCGCGGGACTAGAAGAAGCGACCTTTGAGCCTCCCGACGTTCCAGCGGAGTCGCTCGGAAGCTGTGCAGTGAGCGATCTCAGTGCGTAGCCGCCCAGATGCGAAGATCACTTAAATGCTGCGCGTCTCCATAGTCAGAGTTATCTGCAGGTCGGGCGATCGGAGATTGAAGTGGCCAGTGCAGACACTGATCCGGCGATGAGGCTGCAGCACTTTGCCACCCGCCTCATCAGGATAGCCCGCACCACGCACAGGGAGCACGCGCTCTCAAGCGCCCAATATTCGGTGATGGCGCTCCTGAACGACCACCCCGGCATGAGCGTGGTCGAGCTGGCACGCCGGGAGGGAGTCGCTCACCCCACGATGAGCCGCCTGATTGCTGGCCTTCTCAAGCTCGCTTTCGTCAGCCGCTCGCCGGCCCCGGCGGATAAGCGGAGCAGTCATCTTCGGCTCACCCCCGCAGGACAGAAGCTCTACCTCGAAGTTGCCGAGCGCCGCATCATCTTGTTTCGCATGCTTCTGGCCCAACTCAGCCCTGCAGCGGTCGCGGAGATCCTGGCTGTGGCAGATCGGATAGCAGACCCGCTTGAAAAGGCATTCCGAAGCGAGTAACCGTCGATGATGCGTAGCTTAGCTACGTATATTTTCTTCTGGAGGTTCAAAGTTGCGTGGTAAGTGGCTCACCATCGGCGCCAGAGCGATAGCCGCAGGTTTGGCAACGATTGTGGCTGCCGCTTTGACTTACACGGCGGACGGCTACTTCGATGCCCAAAGAGACGCAAGGCTGCTTGCGCCTCGTGCCGACCGACTGATCGCTGAGGGCCGAGGAGCGGCAGGTCTGGGACATGGGCGAATCGAGCAGTTCTTGCTCGTAGACGATCCGAACTTCGGACGACATTCTGGCATCGATTTTTCTACCAGCGGAGCAGGTTTGACCACCCTGACTCAAGGACTCGGCAAGAGCCTTGGCTTCACGCGATTTCGCCCAGGCGTAAACAAGATACGCTTGATCGGTTATGCCATGGGTTTGGAACGGCGCCTCACCAAGGCTCAGATCATCGCGCTTTATTTGGATGAAGTCGGGATGGGGCGCGGCCCGAACGGTTGGATGACGGGCTTTTACGAGGCAAGCCGCAGCATCTACGGTCGCCCGCCCCATCTTCTGACTGAAGGCGAGTTCCTCTCGCTTGTTGCCGTGCCAATCGCTCCCCGAATGTTCGATCTCCAGCGCGGGAATGATGCTCTTCGAAGCCGTGTAGCGCGCATCCAGCGCTTGGTCGGAGGACAGTGCCAGCCAACTGGCCTGCGCGATGTTTGGCTTGAGGGCTGCGCAGCTCGATAAGTACTTCCGTCCCGACGGCGCTGTGTCTTCTTATCGGAAAGCGCGGACCGTCTGCTTGAATGGCCGCGCAGGGAGCGGCCGCACGTCTCGCCAGGGACGATATTCAGCTTGTGGTTCCGCGGTCTTGAATGCTCAGTCTGCTGCTGGGGGCTAAGTGACATTAGCTTGAGGCGGGAGGCTGGCGGCCATTGAGCCGACCCGCGCAAACTTTAAACGGCCGTATGCGTTGCGTTGCCGGGAGGCTGCGATGTCGAGCTATCGCGGAAGCGGCAAGCAAGATCGGGCGAAGGCGATCGCCGCCGTCACGCTCGTTCATCTCGCGCTGGGCGCGGTGATCCTGAGCGGCCTCAACGTGGAAATTGTCCGCCAGGCGGTCGAGCGGATGCAGACCTTCGACATCCCGTTGCCCAAGCCGCCCCCTCCCCCGCCGCCACCGCCGCCGCCGCGCGAGCAGCGCCCACGTGAGCAGAAATCCGATCCGGGCGCTCCTGAAAAGAAGCCGGCGCCCTCCCCCGTTGTCGTTCCGAAGCCGGTGGTTGTGCTCCCGGTGCAGTCGCCGGTCCACACCGCCGACGTCGCCGGCACCGGCTCGGCCTCATCGGCAGGCTCCGGCGGGCGCGGCACCGGCATCGGCCTCGGCGGCACCGGCTCGGGAACCGGCGCCGGCGACGGTCGCGGCTTCACTCCGGCGCAGCGGATAGCGCGCATCCCCAACAGCGAATACCGGCGCTTCGTCAGCGCCAGCGGAATGCGCAGCGGACGCGTCGGAATCATGGTCAAGGTGAACACCGACGGCAGCCCGTCCAACTGCCGGATCATGCACTCCAGCGGCAATCCGGCGGCGGATTTGCTGATGTGCCAACTGACGCTTCGCCACGTCCGCTTCAGCCCCGCGCGCGATCCGCAGGGCAGGCCGATCGCTCAGGACATCGGCTGGGCCCCCGACTGGAGCCCGTTCCGCTAGAGCGGCGAGGGGCCCGCGAGCTGCGCCATGCGCTGGGCGTCGCGGCCGTAGATGTCGTCGAAATAGACGATCGACGAACCGCTCGGCACCGCCGTCAGATAGGTGATCGCCACCGGCACCATGCTCGGCAAAGGCACTGGCAGCTCAGGCTGGTCGGACGTGGCTTCCAGCGAGCGTCCGAACAGCCAACGCGCCAGCCGCGGCGCGTCCTCCAGGCGGACGCAGCCGCCGCTGTACAGCCGCGAAGCTTCGCTCAGCAGCTTCCGTTCGGGCGTGTCGTGGAGATAGACGCCGAATTCGTTGGGAAACATGAACTTCATCTGCCCCATCGCATTGCCGGCCCCGGGCAGCTGGCGGACTCGGACTTCGAGCCGGCCGGCGGCGACCGCTTTCCAGTCGACGGTGGAGGGGTCGATCACCGTCGCATCCTCTTCCCAATTCGACAGCACTTGGTAGCCGCGCGAGGTCAGGTGGCGCATGCCTTCCTTGACCACCCCGGGCGCGATCCGCTCGGCGGCAAGGTCGGGCGGGACGTTCCAATAGGGATTGAGGCTGGCGAAGCGGATCAGCGCGGTCAGCATCGGCGTTGCATATTTGGGTTTGCCGACCACCACCCGCATCGAATCCACCGGCTGCCCATTTTCATACATGAACAGCTTCTGCGCGGCGGCATTGACCAGCACGAACCGGCCCTTGGCGGACGGCAGCGAGCGGGCCCGCTCCAGATTGACCGCAAGCAGGCTGCGCTCGCGCGGGGTCGAATGGTTGTTTGTCGCCAACGCCCTGCGCAACGGCGCGTAGAGCGGGTTCATCCACCGCATGTTTTCGACATAGTCGGTCAGCGAACGAGCCCCCGCCGCGTCGGAGAGCAGTGCCAGCGGCGGCGGCGCCAGCGGTCGCAGCGAAGGGTCGACGTAAGTCATTCCGGCGCTGGGCGCGGCTCGCAGGTCACGCGCATAAGCGACGAACGACTGGCTCAGCAGCTGCTCGGCGCGGCGCGCGGCGCGCGGATCGCCGGTGGCGGCGGAATGAAGCGCCCGGGTCAGGCCGCTGGTGACATACCGGCTGCGGTCGAGGCGGTCGACGCTGGCGCTATCGAGCAGCCGCAGCAGCTGATGCGCGGCCGGCGTCAGCTGGCCCTTGCTGAGCCACAACGGCCGCTGCTGCCGGGCAGCGTAGAAACCGGCGACTTCGTACGCGGCGCCCATGCTCGAGGCCGCTGCCGCCTGGGCGCGGGCCTCGCTCGCCGGCAAGGCAAATGGCGCCGCTGCAATCAATGCTGCTGCAACGGCGCCATTCAGTTGTGGAAGGCGGCGCACCGGCCAAGGGCGGGTGCGCCTGGTACGCATACTCGTCACGTCAGGGTCTCTCGCGTTAGCCGCGCTCGCCCGCACGCGGGGCCGAATAAACCGGGGCAGTCGTCGTCGCCGGGCCGCCCTGGTAATATTGGCCGTTGTACATGTAGCCATCGACCTGTCCGTCGTTGTTGCTGTCGGTCCACACCGCACCGGCAAGGCCGCCGACCGCAGC
>JACCSV010000015.1 GCA_013812805.1 Sphingomonas sp.
CAGCACTTGCCACAAGGGAGAAACTGTAGGACAGAGGAAAAACCATTTGGGTTAAAGAGGTCAGATCCATGATAACCCGCATCCGAGATGTCCGGCGCGCCCGGAAGATGACTCTCGACGACGTCGCCCGCGCCTGCGACCCGCCGACCACGCCGCAGACCATCGGCCGCCTCGAAACCGGCGCCCGCACCGTTTCCGTCGGCTGGCTCAACCGCATTGCCAAAGCCCTTCGGGTCGATGCCTCAGACTTGGTCGAAGGCGATGGCGAGCATCGCGAACTGGCGGTCGCCGCGGTGCTCGGCGCCAATGGCGCAGTCGCCCCCAAGCGAACCGCTATTGTCGTCCCGCCGCGCGCCGCCGATGGCCACATGGCGGTGACCGTCGCCGCCAGCGCCGGCGACTATCGAGCCGGCGACGAGATCTGGTGCGAGACCCTGCAGCCCGACGCATTCCAGCGAGCGCTCAACCGCGACGTGCTGGTTCCGCGGCCGGCTGGGCGCTTCCTGTTCGGGCGGCTGATCGGCCGCGAAGGCAACAAGCTTCACCTGCTGCCGCCGGGCGCCGGCGCTCGCCAGACGGTGGTGACCGACCCGCCATGGATCGCGATGGCGGTGCGGCTGATCCGGAGCCTCTGAGCGGGTGGGTCGTTGAGCAGCCCATGTTCTTTATGTTCTCCAACCGGCTTGGCTGCGGCGCCTCGCTGCTGGTCAGTGCCGCCATCACCTTGGTGCTGCTGATCGCGCTGGGGTGGATCAACTTTTAAGGTGTTGCCGGGCCGGGTGCCGCGTGGCACCCCGGCGTCGGTCGGGCGGTTAGCTCAGTTGGTAGAGCATCTCGTTTACACCGAGAGGGTCGGCGGTTCGAGCCCGTCACCGCCCACCAGCATCAACCCTTGCGATCAAGCCACCGTGACCTTGCCGACGTCGGCGAAATAGCGCCGCATCGAAGCGCTGGTCTGCGGCGCAAGCTCGACGAACACGCGCCGCGCGTCGTGCGGATCGGCGCGGCGGACGAACAGCCCCTGCTCGGTCATGCCCTTGAGCCAGCGCAGCGCGGTCGTCGCCGGAACCGCCGCGGCAATGCACAGGCTCGACACCGGCACCCGCAGCTGCGCGAGCTCCGCCTGGAGCAGGTCGAGCAGCATGTCCCAGGCAGGGTCGGCGAACAGATCCTCGGCAAAGTAGCGGCTGCGCAGCCGGCGCGCGCGAATGACCATGCGAACGGTGTCGATCGATACGTCCGGAACCTCGGCGCTCGGCTGCTGCGGTGCGTTAGCAAAACCAATGGCAGGCGCCGAGGACAGCCGTGCCAGGGTCGCAGCGATGCGGCTGACTTCGTCGCTCAGCTGGCGAAGCCGGGCGGTGTTCTGCTCGGCGGCAACGTCGGACAGGCGGTGGGCGCCAAGCAGGCCCGAAACGGCAATCGCCAAAGCGGAGGCGCGCTCGGCATCGCTGCCGTCGATTACCAGCTGCACCTCGTCAGGGAGCTGAGCGGCGAGCAAATCGACAAGCCCGGCGGGTGCTGCGACCACTGCCGGGAAGCGGCCGTCGGAGACATCGCTTCCAAGCCGGCTGAGCAAGGCATCGAGGCGATCGCCGCCGCCCTCATCCAGTTCCACCCACAAAGCGGAAGCTCGCGCCTGGCGATCCATCCGTTCCGGAGCATTCTCGATGAGGATCTTGTCGGCAACGCGCAGGCCGTAGCCTTCGACGGTACGCTCAGCGCGTGCCAGCGCGGCGTCGCTGCCGCCTGCAATCAGAACCGGAGCGGCTGAAGTGTAACTCTCTGCAAACATGTTGTCCCCATCGAGGCTTATGGGCGCAAGCCCATTTGGATTGGAACCGAGCATTGGCGGGCTTAACGCGCAATACGGAGAAAAGTCTGACGGTTTCGGCTCCAAAACGGACCCACCTCGCGCCACAAGCGCAGCGAATTGGCGTAAGCGCAGAAACGAGCCATGGAGTGCCGACCTGTGCGTGGTGAAAGTGAGGAGCGGGCGGCGGCGGTGCGCGCGCGCTGGATGGCCGAGCTTGCAGCCGCCATCGAAGGTGCGCAGCGGGTCGCGTGGCAACTTGGCAGCGCCAGATATGCATCGCTCGAAGCGCGCGAGCTGTATGGCCGCCTGGAGGCGGCTCGGGTCGAGCTTGAATCGCTTCGGCTCGGCGCCCGCGCGGTTCCGGAGGAGATCGATCCGTGGCTGGTGCGGCAGCTTGGCTGGCCCGGAACGCCGCAGCAGCGAGACGACGACTAAGCGCCTTGCGGCAAGTCGGCCTCGCCTGGAATCGGCTCCATGAATGCCCCGATTGCGGGAGTTTTCCAACCGGCAGTGGCGACGAAACCGCGGTTGAGGAAGGCGCGCTTGCCATAGCCGAGCGGCTCCCCATCGGGCCCGTCGACGCGCCCGCCGGCAGCCAGCAGCACCGCGTGGCCTGCAGCGGTGTCCCATTCGCTGGTCGGAGAAAGACGCGGGTAAATGTCGGCCTTGCCCTCCGCGACGATGCAGAATTTGAGGCTCGAACCGATGCCGACATAGTCGCAGTCGCCGACCGCCTGCTCGAGATAGTCGGCAGTCGGCTGGTTGAAGTGCGACTTCGAGGCGACGGCGGTGATTTCGGCGCCCCGCTCCCGGGTCGAGATCGGGCGGCGGCCGCCCGGCTCCTCCACCCAGGCGCCCTCGCCGACCAGGCCGGCGTGAAGCTGGCCGCGAGCCGGCGCGAACACCGCGCCGAGCACGGGCACTCCGCCCGAGATCAGCCCGATATTGACGGTATAATCATCGCCGCCGCGGATGAATTCCTTGGTGCCGTCGAGCGGGTCGACCAGGAAGTAAGTGTCGCCATGCGCCGGGATCCGCCCCGCCGCGACCTCTTCCTCGGCGATCACCGGAACGCCGGGCGCCGCCTTGGCCAGCGCATCGAGGATGATCAACTCCGCAGCGCGGTCGGCGATCGTCACCGGCGACAGATCGTCCTTCGATTCCACCTCGAACCCGCGCTCGACGATCTCCAGGATCGCCGCCCCGGCTTCGCGGGCGGCAACGGCAATGTCTTCGAGCAGTTGCTTGTGATCCATAAGATTCTCTTTTTTTAGCGGGGTCATCCTAATTAACCGCGTCCGCTTCAGCGCGGGGCCATGCGGATACCGCCGTCGAGCCGCACGCTTTCCGCATTGATGTAGGGGTTCTCGACCATGAAGCAGGCGAGCCGGGCATATTCCTCGGGCTGGCCAAGCCGCTTGGGGAACGGCACCTGCGCGCCCAGCGCGTCCTGCACATTCTGCGGCATCATCGCCACCATCGGCGTCTTGAACACGCCTGGCAGAATGGTGTTGACGCGCACACCGTCGTTCATCAGGTCGCGGGCGATCGGCAGCGCCATCGCCAGCACCCCGCCCTTCGACGCCGAATAAGCCGCCTGGCCGATCTGTCCGTCCTGCGCGGCGACCGAGGCGGTGTTGATGATCACCCCGCGCTCGCCCTCGTCGAGGGGGTCGAGGCCGACCATGCCGAATGCCGAATAAGCGATGCAGCGGAAGCTGCCGATCAGGTTGATCTGGATTGTCGTTTCGAACTGCTGGATTGGGTAGAAACGCGGCTGCTTGGTTTCCTTGTCGCGGCCGACCGTCTTCGCCGCCGTCGCAACGCCCGCGCAGTTGACCAGCACTCGCTCCTGCCCGTGCGCCTCGCGGGCCTTGGCGAAGGCGGCCGCGACCTTCTCGTCGGAGGTGACATCAACTTCGCAGAAGGCGCCGCCGATCTCCGAGGCGACCTTTTCACCCTTGTCGGTGTCGCGGTCGAACACTGCCACCTTGGCGCCGCGCGCGGCAAGCTCCCGCGCGGTCGCCTCGCCAAGCCCCGATGCGCCGCCGGTGACGACCGCGGATATGCCTTCGATGTTCATTCTTTACTCCCGTCACCCCGGACTTGATCCGGGGCCTGCCTGTTCTTTCTGCGTCTCAAGAAGAAGGTGGATGCCGGGTCAAGCCCGGCATGACGATTAGCCCTGAGCAGGCTCCACCCGCGCCAGCACCGCGCCCTCGCCCACCTGCGCGCCGGCTTTGGCGTCAAGCTCCGCAACCACCCCGTCGAACGGCGCCACCAGCCCATGCTCCATCTTCATCGCCTCGAGCGTCAACAACCGCTGGCCCTTGGCAACGCGCTCGCCCGGCGCGACGTCAATGCTCGAAATCTTCCCCGGCATTGGCGCGATGATCACGCCGTCGCCGGCGCGAGCGCCGACCGAACCTCGCGCCGCAAGCGCGAATTCGTAAGCCTGGCCTTCATAGAAGGCGACGACGCGATCCCCGTCGCGGAAGCCCGAGACTGCGGCCATCTCCTGTTCGCTATCCAGCGAGACGGTGCGAAACTCGCCGCCGCGGCCAAGCGCGACGCTCGCGGCTGGCGGCGCGTTGAGGCGAAATCCGCCGAGATCGGCAAGCGCCTGTTCCTCCTCGTCGAGCGCAAGCGCGATCGACGCAGCGCCGCGCCAGATCGCTTCGTCCGGCTCGGCATCGGGGACCAGCTCCTCCAGATGCTGCTCGATAAAGCCGGTGCCGAGGCGCCCGGCAGCGAAATCCGGGTGCAGCAACGCATTGAACAGGAAGCCGGCGTTGGTCCGCACCGGCCACACCTCCGCCTCGTCGAGCAGGTCGGCGAGGCCGGCGATCGCATCATCGCGTGTCTCTCCGTGTGCGATCAACTTGGCGATCATTGGGTCGTAGAAAGACGAGATCGCATCACCCTCCTCCACTCCTGTGTCGATGCGACCGTCTTGCCCGAGATCGAAGTGCTCGAGCCGTCCCACGCTTGGCAAGAAACCCTTGGCCGGGTCCTCGGCATACAGTCGCGCCTCGATGGCGTGGCCGGTGATCGAGAGCTCCTCCTGGCACTTGGGAAGCGGCTCGCCCGACGCGACCCGCAGCTGCCATTCGACCAGGTCCTCGCCGGTGATCTCTTCGGTCACCGTATGCTCGACCTGCAGCCGCGTGTTCATTTCCATGAACCAGATACGGTCGGCGCGAAGGCCATCCGAGGCATCGGCGATGAACTCGACCGTTCCCGCGCCTTCGTAGGTGACCGCCTGCGCCGCCCGCACCGCGGCCGAGCACACCGCCTTGCGCGTCGCCTCATCCATGCCCGGCGCGGGCGCTTCCTCGATCACTTTCTGGTGGCGGCGCTGCAGCGAACAGTCGCGCTCGAACAGATGGACGACATTGCCGTGGCTATCGCCGAACACCTGCACCTCGATGTGGCGCGGGCTTTCGATCCATTTTTCAAGCAGCACCACGTCGTTGCCGAACGAGCTCGCCGCCTCGCGCCGGCAACTTTCCAGCGCGTCGATGAAGTCCTCGGCTCGATCGACCCTGCGCATCCCCTTGCCGCCGCCCCCGGCAACGGCCTTGATCAGCACCGGATAACCGATCGCATCGGCTTCTCGCTTCAAGCGGTCGGGCGACTGGTCTTGCCCGAGATAGCCGGGCGTCACCGGCACCCCCGCCTGCGCCATCAGCGTCTTGGCCGCGTCCTTCAAACCCATGGCCCGGATGCTGTCCGGCTTAGGCCCCACCCAGATCAGCCCCGCATCGATCACCGCCAGCGCGAAGTCGGCGTTTTCACTCAGGAAGCCATAGCCGGGGTGGATCGCCTCCGCGCCGGTCTGCTTTGCAGCGGCAATGATCTTCTCCCCAACGAGATAGCTCTCCCGCGCCTGCGAAGGCCCGATATGCACCGCCTCGTCCGCCATGCGCACGTGCAACGCCTTAGCATCGGCGTCGGAATAGACCGCAACCGTCCGCACGCCGAGCTCGCGCGCAGTGCGAATCACGCGACACGCAATCTCGCCCCGGTTGGCGATGAGGAGCGACGAGATCATTCCTTCGCTTCAGCGTCTATGACGTGCGGAAAATACCGGCGATCCCACTCATCGAGCCGGAAGAGAATCTTCACGCAGTCGATGATCACTTCTCGATCAGAATTATAGATTCGCGTTTGAAGCGGCACGTCGATGGTCCAGGTCTCGTCTTGCAGATGAAAATGCTCCGATTGCTCATCCAAATGGGTTAGCTCCTCCACCAGCAGATCGCGACCCTCTGGATTCAAGTAGATCAGCAACTCGGCAGGCTGACCCTCCTCGGTTCTTTCAAGAGCAAACGTTATGCGCGCTTTCGCCATCATCACATCCGGAACACGCCGAACTGCGGGCGTTCGGGGATGGGCGCATTGAGGCAAGCCGCGAAGGCCAGGCCGAGCACGTCGCGCGTCTGGGCGGGGTCGATGATGCCGTCGTCCCACAGCCGTGCGGTCGCGTGCCAGGGGTTGCCCTGCGCTTCGTAATCGTCGCGGATCGGCTGCTTAAAGGCTTCGGCTTCTTCCGGGGTCCATTTCGCGGCGTCGCGGTGGACGGTGGCGAGCACGCTTGCCGCCTGCTCGCCGCCCATGACGCTGATGCGGCTGTTGGGCCAGGTGAACAGGAACCGCGGCGAGAATGCGCGGCCGGCCATGCCGTAATTGCCGGCGCCGAAGCTGCCGCCGATCAGGACCGTGATCTTGGGCACTTGCGCCGTCGCTACCGCGGTCACCAGCTTGGCGCCGTGCTTGGCGATGCCCTCGGCCTCATACTTCCCGCCGACCATGAAGCCGGAGATGTTCTGCAGAAACAGCAGAGGCGTTCGGCGTTGCGCCGCAAGCTCGATGAAATGCGCGCCCTTGACCGCGCTTTCGGAGAACAGGATTCCATTATTGGCGAGGATCGCCACCGGAATGCCCCAGATGTGCGCGAACCCGCACACCAGCGTAGTTCCGTAGAGCGGCTTGAATTCGTGGAACTCGGAGCCGTCGACGATCCGCGCGATCAACTCGCGCACGTCGTACGGCGAGCGCACATCCCGCGGAATAATCCCGTAAAGCTCTTTGGTATCGAAGGCCGGCGGACGCGGCTCGCGAAGCTCGAGCCCGGCCCCCTCTCCCGGCTGGAGCGTCGAGACAATATCGCGGACGATGGTCAGCGCATGCTCGTCACTCTCGGCGAGATGATCGACGACGCCCGACTTGCGCGCGTGCAAATCGCCGCCGCCCAGCTCCTCGGCGCTGATCTCCTCGCCCGTTGCTGCTTTAACCAGCGGCGGGCCGGCGAGGAAGATCGTCCCCTGCTCGCGGACGATGACGCTTTCGTCGCTCATTGCCGGCACGTAGGCGCCGCCGGCGGTGCAGCTGCCCATCACGCAGGCGATCTGGGCGATGCCCTTCGCGCTCATCTGCGCCTGGTTGAAAAAGATGCGCCCGAAGTGGTCGCGGTCGGGGAACACCTCTGCCTGGTGCGGCAGGTTGGCGCCGCCGGAATCGACCAGATAGACGCACGGCAACCGGTTCGCTTCCGCAATCTCCTGCGCGCGCAGATGTTTCTTGACCGTCATCGGGTAATAGGTGCCGCCTTTGACCGTCGCGTCGTTGCACACGATCATCACCTGCCGGCCCGACACCCGGCCGATGCCCGCGATCAGCCCGGCGCCGGGCACTCCGCCCTTGTACACGTCGAAGGCCGCAAGCTGGCCGATCTCGAGGAACGGGGAGCCAGGATCGAGCAGCCGCTCGACGCGGTCGCGGGGCAGCAATTTGCCGCGCGCCACGTGCCGGTCGCGATGCTGGACCGGCCCGCCCTTGGCGGCCTTGGCAACGTCAGCGCGAAGCTTGTCGGCAAGCGCGCGGTTGTGGGCGGCTCGGGCGCGAAACTCGTCGCCCTCGAGGTCCAGCTTGCTGTCGATGCGCGGAGCGCTCATCGCTTCTTGTTCTCCGTTGGTCGAACAGACGTGCCGGTTAGCGCCTAGCGGGGCGGGCGTCGCTTGCAAAGCGGGGCGCACGGGGGCAGCCGTGGCGTGACCCCGCATGGAGACTCCCCACATGAAGCGCACCCGTCTGCTGATGATCGCGTCGACCCTCGGCATGGCTGCCGCAACCGGTGCTTGCCGTTCCGGCGAAGACGCTCAAGTCGAGGCCGCTCAAGGCACCGAGCTCGGAATCAATGCGGCGGCGATGGACAAGTCGGTGACGCCCGGCGACGATTTCTATCACTATGCCAACGGGGCGTGGATGAAAGAGGCGGAGATCCCTGGCGACCGCGCATCCGTCGGCGGCTTCCTGATCGCCGACCAGGAGCGCGAGAAGAACAGCCGCGGACTGCTCGACCAATTGCTCAAGGGCGATCCCGCCGCCGGCACCAACGAAGGCCGAGTTGCTAATTACTACAAGGCCTATGCGGACACCGCGGCGATCGATCGCGCCGGGATCGCGCCGGCCCGCGGCGACTTGGGCGCGATTGCCCGGATCGCTGACAAGAGGGCGCTGTCGGCGGCGATCGGAAGCACGATCCGAGCCGACGTCGACCCGCTCAATTCGACCAATTACCAGACCGACAATCTGTTCGGCATCTTCGTCACCCAGGGCCTCAACACGCCCGGTCAGACCCTGCCCTATATCCTGCAGGGCGGGCTCGGCATGCCCGAGCGCCAATATTATTTGTCGGCCGACGGCAAGATGGGCGAGCTTCGCGGCAAGTATAAAGCCTATATCGAGACCGTGATGAAGGCGGCCGGACATGCCGACGCGGCCGGCGCCGCCAATCGCATCATGGCGCTAGAAACCAAGATCGCCCAGGCGCACGCCACTCGTGAGGAGAGCGAGGATTTCGCCAAAGGCGCGACGGTGTGGACCCGAGCCGAGCTGGAGCGCAACGCCCCGGGGATCGACTGGGGCGCCCTGCTCGGCGCCGCCCAGCTGGGCAATGCGCAGCGCTTCCAGGCCTATCATTCGGGCTCCATCCCCAGGCTGGCGCGGCTGGTCGGCACCGAGCCGCTGGATGCGTGGAAGGAATGGCTGGCGTTCCACACGCTCAACCAACAGGCCAACGTGCTCGGCAACCCGATCCGCGATGCCTCCTTCGCCTTCTTCGGCACTGCGCTCAACGGCACGCCGCAGCAGCGCCCGCGCGATCTGCAGGCCCTGAACGCGACCAGCAACGCTCTCCAGGACGCGGTCGGCAAGCTTTACGTCGACAAATATTTCCCCGCCTCGGCCAAGGCCCAGGTCCAGACCATGGTCGACGGCATCAAGACCGCGTTCGGCAAGCGCGTTCAGGGGCTCGACTGGATGGCGCCGTCGACCAAGCAGGAAGCGCTCAAAAAGGTGCAATCGATCGTCGTCGGAGTCGGTTATCCCAACAGCTGGCGCGACTATTCCGCGGTCGCGATCAGCCCGACCGACGCTTACGCCAATCAGAAAGCCGCCGGCCTGGCCGAATACCGGCATCAGATCGCCAAGATCGGCAAGCCCATGGACCGCAACGAATGGTGGATGCCGCCGCAACTGGTCAACGCCGTTAACCTGCCGGTGCAAAACGCCCTGAACTTCCCCGCCGCGATCCTGGTGCGCCCGTTCTTCGATCCCAAGGCCGACCCCGCCTTCAACTATGGCGCGATCGGCAGCGTCATCGGCCATGAGATCAGCCACAGCTTCGACAATAATGGCGCCTTGTTCGATTCCACCGGCCGGCTTCGCAACTGGTGGACCCCGGCCGACTTCGCGCGCTTCAAGCAGGCGGGTGATGCGCTTGCTGCGCAATATGATGCGTATGAGGCGCTCCCGGGCCTCAACGTCAACGGCAGGCTGACGCTCGGCGAGAATATCTCGGACGTCGCCGGCATCACTGCCGCATACGACGCCTACCGCGCCTCGCTCGGCGGCAAGGAAGCGCCGGTGATCGACGGCTTCACCGGCGACCAGCGCTTCTTCCTGGCTTACGCCCAGGCCTGGGCGACGAAGATGCGCGACGAAGCCCTTCGCGGCCGGATCGCGACCGGCGCCCACGCGCCCGGCAATTTCCGGGCGCTGACCGTGCGCAATCTCGATGCCTGGTACCCGGCGTTCAACGTCCAGCAGGGGCAGAAGCTTTATCTG
>JACCSV010000037.1 GCA_013812805.1 Sphingomonas sp.
CCTCAAGGGCATCCTCGCCTACAGCGACGAGCCTCTGGTCTCGATCGACCTCAACCACAATCCCGCAAGCTCAACCGTCGACAGCCTGGAGACGGCGGTCCTCGAAGGCCGGCTCGTGCGCGTCGTCAGCTGGTACGACAATGAATGGGGTTTCTCGAACCGGATGATCGACACCGCGGGGGCGATGGGTCGCCTTGGGTGAGGCGGAACACAACGTCCCCGTTCGTCCCGAGCGAAGTCGAGGGGCGCCTCACAGGCGGCTGTGCCAGCGCACCTCGCCTGCGCTCGGTACGTACGGGACTTGGGCGGGGTGACTAGCTTCAAAACCCTTGACGACCTGCCAGAGGACCTGACCGGCAAGCGCGTGCTCGTCCGAGTCGACCTGAACGTGCCGATGGAAGGCGCGTCGGTTGCCGACGACACTCGGCTTCGGGCGATGCTTCCGACCGTGCTCGACCTAAGCGACCGCGGCGCCATCGTGCTGCTGCTGTCGCACTTCGGCCGGCCCAAGGGGCAGGTCCGGCCCGACATGTCGACCGCGCAGCTGGTGATGCCGATGTCGCGGCTGACAGGCCGCTCGGTCCGCTTCATCGAGGATTGCCAGGGGCCGGAGGCGGAGCGGGCGCTGACGACGATGCTGCCGGGCAACATCGGCATCCTCGAGAACACCCGCTTCCACCTGGGCGAAGAAACCAACGACCCCGAGCTTGCCCGCGTCATCGCCGCGCTCGGCGATTTCTACGTCAACGACGCGTTTTCCGCCGCGCACCGAGCGCATGCGTCCACGGAAGGGGCCGCTCACCTGCTTCCGAGTTTTGCAGGCCGGGCAATGGAAGCGGAACTGAAGGCGCTGGAGCGTGCTCTCGGCAATCCCGAGCGGCCGTTGGCCGCGGTCGTCGGCGGCGCTAAGGTTTCAGGCAAGCTCGCGGTGCTCGGCCACCTCGTCGGCAAGGTCGATCATCTGATTATCGGCGGCGGCATGGCCAATACCTTCCTCGCGGCCCGGGGGATCGATGTCGGAAAATCGCTGTGCGAGCATGAGCTTGGCGGCGAGGCGGAAAGCATCATGAGCCGCGCCGACGCCGGCGGCTGCACCATCCACCTGCCGTACGACGTGGTGGTCGCCAAGGAGCTTGCGCCGCACCCGCCAAGCGTGCGCACCTGCAACGTGCACGAAGTCGCGCCCGACGAGATGATTCTGGACATCGGCCCGGCTGCCGTGGAGGCGCTGTCCGATGTGCTCAAGAATTGCCGCACACTGGTCTGGAACGGGCCGTTGGGCGCATTCGAGACGCCGCCGTTCGACGCCGCCACGGTGGCTTTGGCGCGCACCGCCGCGGCGTTGACCAAGGACGGCGGACTGGTTTCCGTCGCCGGCGGCGGCGACACGGTGGCTGCGCTCAACCACGCCGGCGTCGCCGACGAGTTCAGCTTCGTCTCCACCGCCGGCGGCGCGTTTCTCGAATGGATGGAAGGGCGCACGCTTCCGGGCGTCGCCGCACTGCAGCAGCAATAGGGAAAGCCATGACTCAAGACGAAATGACCGCGAAGATCGAGGCTGGGGACGGCTTCATTGCCGCGCTGGACCAGTCGGGCGGATCGACGCCGAAAGCGCTCAAGGGCTACGGCATCGACGAAGGCGCTTGGGCCGAGGACGAGGAGATGTTCGGCTTAATCCACCAGATGCGCGAGCGGATCATCACTTCGCCCTGCTTTGGCGGCAGCAAGGTGATCGGCGCGATACTGTTCGAGCGGACCATGGGCGGCAGTGTCGACGGCAAGCCGACGCCGCAGGCGCTGATCGATCTCGGCGTCGTACCGTTCATCAAGGTCGACAAGGGCGTCGAGGCGGAGGCCGACGGGGTTCAGATGATGAAGCCGATGCCCGAGCTTGACGGGCTGCTGCAGCGTGCCGGCCAGCTGGGCGTATTCGGCACCAAGGAGCGCTCGGTCATCAACTCGGCGAACGAGCAGGGCATCGCCGCCATCGTTGACCAGCAATTCAACGTCGCCCGGCAAGTGCTGGCGCAAGGTCTGGTGCCGATCCTCGAGCCCGAAGTGAACATCAAGAGCCTCGATCGCGACGCCGCCGACGGAATCCTTCTTCGCGAGATTTTCGCTAACCTCGACGGCGTCCCCGAGGGGAAGCGGGTGATGCTCAAGCTGTCGATCCCGGCGCAGGCCGGCCTGTTCCAGCCGCTGATCGACCATCCCAAGGTGCTTCGCGTCGTCGCGCTCTCGGGCGGGTTCAGCCGCGAGGAAGCGTGCCGCGAGCTCACCAGGAACCCTGGAATGATCGCCAGCTTCTCCCGAGCGCTGCTCGCCGACCTTCGCCACTCGATGAGCGACGAGGAATTCGACCGCAGCCTGGGGACGGCGATCGACGAAATCTACGAGGCGTCGACGGCCAGGGTGCCGGCGTAAAGGTGGACGAGGCCGAGTTCGATCCCGCCGCCTTCCCGCCGCCCGCGCGGACGGAGCCGTGCAAGCTCTACCTGATCTCCCCGCAGGAGATCGGCGGCGGGTTTCCGGAGCGGCTGCGGGCGGCGGTCGAGGGGGGCCCGGTGGCTGCGTTCCAGTTGCGGGTGAAGGACGTTTCCGAGCACGAGTTGGCGCGGCTCGCCGAGCCCTTGCAGCGCATCTGCGGCGACAACGGCGTTAGTTTCATCGTCAACGACAGCATCGCACTGGCCAAGCGGCTTGGCGCCGACGGCGTGCACCTTGGCCAGCAGGATGGTGACATTCGCGAGGCGAGGGCCGCGCTCGGGCCGGCGGGCCAGATCGGCGTTACCTGCCACGACAGTCGCCACCTGGCGATGGACGCGGGCGAGGCCGGCGCCGACTATGTCGCGTTCGGCGCATTTCATCCAACGACTACCAAGCCCAGCGATTACCGGCCCGACCCGGCGATCCTCAGCTGGTGGTCGGCGATTTTCGAGATTCCGTGCGTCGCGATCGGCGGGATCACGCCCGCCAACGCCAGGCCCCTGGTCGAAGCCGGCGCCGATTTCCTGGCGGTGTGCCAGGCCGTGTGGAGCGCCGACGACCCCGCCGCGGCGGTGGCGGCCTTTCGCGAGCCGCTTGCACCCTGAGCGGAACGTCCCGGCCGTCCTCGCCGTTGGCTCAATCGAGGAGTTAGCGATGGCTGAAGACAAGAAGGACATGCCGGTGGACGGCAGCGGCACCAGCAGGGCGAAGCCCGACGAGAATGGCGAGATCGCGTCCCGCCGCGACGGCGACATGGCCGGTGGTGCGCCCAACCCGGGCGAATCCGGCGGAGGTCCCTACCCGAACCCCTACAGCGGCAAGGACGGAAGCTCGGACGGGCCGGACAAGCGCATGGGCCACGGCGGGCAGGGCAAGCAGGGCTATTACGGGAAGGGCCAGCTCGGCGACAAGAAAGTCGGCGGCACTGGCAATGCGCCTTCCAAGGCGAATGATTAGCGGTTGAGCGGGCTCGACTCGAAGTCGGCGAGAAGCGCCGCCACGTCGTCATAGATGGCGACGGCACCGCTCAGCGCTTCGTCGGGGAAGCCGCCCGACCGCACCGCGACAGCATCTACGCCAGAAGAGCGCCCCGCCTCGATGTCGTAGGGCGTATCGCCGACGACGATCGCTTCGGAAGGCTCAACCCCCGCTCGCTTGACTGCCGCTTCGAAGATGTCGGGGCAGGGCTTGCTGGCTTCGACATCATCGGCGCTGGTCGTCTCGTCGATGATGCCGTCAGCCTCGAGCGTCCGCAGATGAGCGTCCAGCTCCTCCTTTGAGGCCGATGAGGCGAGCATCACCTGCCGGCCGCTGTCGCGTACCCGGATCAGCAGATCGCGGGCGCCTGGGAAGGCCGTCACTTTCTCGATGTAGGTGCCGGTGAAGAGTTGCTTGTGGCTATCCCGCAGTTTCTCCTGCTCGTCCTCGCTCGCGTCGGGGAGAAGCGCCGGGATGTAATTGTCGCCGCCCTTGCCGATCTGCTCGTGAAGCACCGCGCGGTCGAACGCGTACCCGGCCTCCCGGAACACCTGGTCCCAGGCGGTGACGTGAAGCTCGTTGCTGTCGACGAGTGTCCCGTCGATGTCGAAGAGAATGGCCTTGATCCGCATCGCCGCGCAACGGCTGGCGGCGCGCAATCGATCCGCAGTCAGACGAACGGCCGCTCGCGATACCATTTGGTGACGATATATTTGATCCCGTCCTCGACGGGCTGGCCCTCGTGGAGCGTCCACGGGTTGGGGCTTCCGTCCAGGGCCATGTTATTCCAGATGAGGATGCGGCCGAGTCTGGGCTCGACCGCCATGTCGAGGAATTTGAACGCGGTGGCTCCGCCCGCTTCCGGCGCGTTGAGATAGATCATCGCAGTCCAAGTGCGCTGGCCGCCGTGGGACGCGTATTCCGCCCAGTACGGCTGGTCGACGTAGAAGAAGTCGGCATGCTCCTTGAAGCATTGCCCGACCGCATATTTCTGCCCCTGCAGCGGCTCGCCCCAGGAGCGGTCGATTCCCAGCAAATCGGCAATCCGTGTTTCGATCCGTGCCACAAGCGGGTTGTAGACATCGAGGTTGCAGCTCTGGCTGGTGCGCACACCTTCGTATTTCTCTTTCTCGTACAGGGGTGAGGGATAGCAGCCCGCTTCGATCTTGTCGCGCAGCTGCCGGCACTCTTCGCCGTTCATAAAATCGTCCTGGATATAGAGCTGGATCGGCCGCTCACTGCTGGACGACAGCCGCCAGACGCGCGGGGTCGAATCCAGCCCGCCGCCGACCTTGGCGCTAACCGCCGCCCGCTCTTGCGAGCGTTGCTTCGCGAACGGCACCGTCGGCGGGTCGTAATAGGGTGGCGGCTCGGTGTCGGACATCGCTTCGTTACTGCTTGAGATCGCGGCGATTGCCAACTCAGCGCAGGATTTGGCCGACCATCGACCTTAGCGTCTGCGCGTCGTCGATGGCGTGGGCGTGAATGTCATTATTGAAATAGCACCAGACGCTGCGGCCGCCGCGGGCCTGGCCGGCGATCCAGTCGCTCCACGCCAGCAGCCGCTCGTCCGAATAGCGGCCCCAATATTTGCCCGCGCCGCCGTGGAAGCGGACGTAGGCGATCGGGCCGACGGCAATGCGCTCGCTGGTCGAACCGGCCATGTCGTGGATGCAGAACGAGGCGCCGTGGCGGTCGAGCAGGTCGAAAGTCTCGGACACGTACCAGCTCTTGTGGCGGAACTCGAAGACGTTGGTGACGTCGCCGGGCACCAGCCGCAGGAAGGTTTCGAGCCGCTCGAGGTTGAGCTGAAGGCTTGGCGGAAGCTGGTACAGCATCGGGCCCAGGCGATCGCCGAGGTGACGGGTCGCGGTCATCATCCGCTCCATCGGCTCCTCGCAATCCATCAGCTTCTTGGCCTGGATCAGAATGCGGTTGGCCTTGATCGCGTAGCAGAAGCCGGGAGGCGCCTGGTCGCGCCATTTCTCGAACGTGCTGGCCTTGGGCAAGCGATAGAAGCTGCTGTTGATTTCGACCGTATCGAAATGTTCGGCGTAGAAGGCGAACCAGCGGGTTTGTGGCACGTCTCGTGGATAAAAAAGTTCGCGCCAATGCTTGTACTGCCAGCCGGAGCAGCCGATCCGCACTGGGCCCTGCCGGTCTTTCAAGGAAACAGTTCCCGGCTGCATCGTTCCACCACAACAACATTGGCAAGGGACGGTTGCAGGGATGGTTGGCTCGGACACTCCGCCGCCGAGGCGCTCCGGCAGGAAGCTGGCGATCATCTCGACCGCGATCGTCACCGCGATCCTGACCAGCGCTTTCTGGATTTTCGCCTACAACATCGTCACCGCGCCGGGCGGTCTCAAGCCGGCGGGTGAAGTCAGACGGGTCGATCCCGCCGGCGGGCCGGAGGTCGCGATCGCCGAAGGCTTGATCGTCGGCCCTGCCGGCCTTGCCGTCCCGGTGGCGGGTGTCAGGCAGGACCAATTGCTCGACACATTCACCCAGGCCCGGGCCGGCGGCGCGCGCGTCCACGACGCCATCGACATCATGGCCGCAGCCGGGACGCCGGTCGTCGCCGCTGCACCGGGAACCGTTGAAAAGATTTTCTTCAGCGACGGCGGCGGCGGGAAAACGGTTTATGTCCGCTCCAACGACGGCCGCTGGTCATATTATTATGCGCACCTTCAGGACTATGCCCGCGGGCTCAGCGAAGGGCAGCGGGTGCGGCGCGGCCAGGTCTTGGGCACCGTCGGCTCGACCGGCAACGCCAGCCCAGCTGGCCCGCACCTGCACTTCGCCATCAACCGCATGCAGCCCGGGCAGAAGTGGTACAACGGGACGCCGATCAATCCCTACCCGCTCCTTGCCGGGAAAAAGGTCAGCGGCTAAGGCCCGCGCGGCTCTTTCCCATCCCGTCAATCAGGCAGGCGATCGACATGAAGATCAGCGGCGTGGACATCCGTCCCGGCAATATCATCGAATATGAAGGCGGCATCTGGCGCGCGGTGAAAATCCAGCACACCCAGCCGGGAAAGGGCGGCGCCTACATGCAGGTCGAGATGAAGAACCTGATCGACGGGCGCAAGACCAACGTCCGCTTTCGTAGCGCCGAGACGGTCGAGCGCGTGCGGCTCGACACCAAGGACTTCCAATTTCTGTTCGCCGACGGCGCCATGCTGACCTTCATGGACAAGGACAATTACGAACAGATCAGCCTTCCGCGTGATCTGCTCGGCGACGCCGCGGCTTTCCTGCAGGACGGCATGGACGTGGTCATGGAGCTTTATGATGAGCGCCCGATCTCGGTCCAGCTGCCCGACACGATCGAAGCGACGATCGTCGAGGCGGACGCGGTGGTGAAGGGTCAGACCGCTTCGTCCAGCTTCAAGCCGGCAGTGCTCGACAATGGGGTGCGGGTTATGGTGCCGCCGCACATCGGAGCGGGCACGCGGATCGTCGTCGACGTCTACGACCGCACTTATGTGAGGCGGGCCGACTAGTTCATGGTTTCCCACTCCGGCCTGATCACCGTCATGACTCGGGCTGCCCGCAAGGCGGCGCCGCGGCTTCGTCGTGATTTCGGAGAGGTCGAGCAGCTGCAGGTCAGCCGCAAGGGCCCGGCCGACTTCGTGTCGATGGCCGACAAGCGCGCCGAGGAATCGATCGTCGACGAGCTTCGCCACGCCCGCCCGGACTGGGGGCTGCTGCTGGAGGAAGGCGGCGAGATCGCCGGCAATCCGGACAAGCCGCGCTGGGTGGTCGACCCGTTGGACGGCACCACCAACTTCCTTCACGGAATCCCGCATTTCTCCACGTCGATCGCCGTGCTCGAACGGCGCCCCGACGGGCGCGAGGACGTTAGCCACGGCCTCGTCTACCAGCCGCTGACCGACGAAAGCTTCTGGGCCGAACGCGGCCGCGGCGCCTGGCTCCAGGACCGCCGCCTGCGGGTATCGGCACGGCGCGACCTCGACGACAGCATCATCGGCACTGGCATTCCGCATCTGGGTCGCGGCCAGCCGGAAAGCTGGTCCAAGATCTATAACGCGGTTGCACCGCAGGTGTCCGGCGTTCGCCGCTTCGGCTCCGCGGCGCTCGACCTCGCCTGGGTGGCGGCGGGGCGGATGGACGGCTTCTGGGAAGACGACCTCGACGTCTGGGACACCGCCGCCGGCGTAATCCTGGTCAAGGAGGCGGGCGGCTTCGTCACCGACTATCGCGGCGGCGACCGGTCGTTCGACCGGCGCGAATATGTCGCGGCTTCCGGGGCGATCCACAGCAAGCTGCAGAAGTTGGTCGCGGGGGCAGTGAGATAGCGCCCCGGATGATTGCGAAGCCCAACGCGCTGGCCTAAAGCGCCGCCAAGTCCGAAAGCCCCTGGAGTTCCCCTTGGCAAGCGCTGCCGCCGGTTACCTGCCAATCCTTCTGTTCCTGCTCGTCGCGCTGATGATTTCGGGCGCGTTAGTGGTGCTGCCGATGATCGTCTCGCGCTTTACCGGCGCGCACCAGCCCGACCCACAAAAGCTCGCCGAATATGAGTGCGGCTTTCCCGCGTTCGAGGACAGCCGCTCGCAATTCGACGTCCGTTTCTATCTGGTCGCCATCCTGTTCATCGTCTTCGACCTCGAGGCCGCGTTCCTGTTCCCGTGGGCGGTTTCGCTGGCCGGCACCGGCATCGCCGGCTGGGCAGCGATGATGATCTTCCTTGCCGAGCTTGGCCTTGGCCTTGCTTATGCGTGGAAGAAGGGAGCGCTCGAATGGGAGTGATGCTCAGCCCGGGCGAGAACTCGCAGCCGACCGAAGAGGAGATCGCGCGCGCTGCCGGGCTTCTCGCCGGCGACACCGATCCCAAGCTTTTCGAGGAGATGCGCGCCGAGCTCGACAGCAACGGCTTCCTGGTCGCCTCGACCGAGGACCTGTTTACCTGGGCGCGCACCGGCTCCTTGTGGTGGATGACCTTCGGCCTTGCCTGCTGCGCGGTCGAGCTGATCCACGTCAACATGCCGCGTTACGACCTTGAGCGGTTCGGAGTCGCTCCGCGCGCGTCCCCACGCCAATCGGACGTGATGATCGTCGCCGGCACCTTGTGCAACAAAATGGCGAACGCGCTGCGCCGGGTCTACGACCAGATGAGCGAGCCGCGCTACGTGATCTCGATGGGCAGCTGCGCCAACGGCGGTGGCTATTACCATTACAGCTATTCGGTGGTTCGCGGCTGCGACCGGATCGTGCCGGTCGACATTTACGTGCCGGGCTGCCCGCCGAGCGCCGAGGCACTGCTTTACGGGATCCTGCAGCTGCAGCGCAAAATCCGCCGCGAAGGCACGATCGAGCGGTGAGATCCGTGCAAGCTTCCAACTTTTCCGTTCGTCCCGAGCGCAGTCGAGGGGCGTATGTGAGACGGCTGTGCCAGCGCACCTCGACTTCGCTCGGCACGAACGGGTGTGAAAACTTCTGATGGCGGTTGTGCTTGCGTCCCATGTGCCGAGAATGGCCTCCGACGAGGGGGTGGCCGAGGCTGCGCGCGCGGCCATCGGAGAGGCCGTCCTCGATGCGAAAGAGCTGGCCGGCGAGATCACGCTAACCGTGCGGCGCGACGCAATCGTCGAGGTGCTCCGCGCGCTTCGCGACACGCCGGGCCTCGAATATCAGCAGCTGATGGACATCGCCGGGGTCGATTACCCCGACCGCGCCGAGCGGTTCGAAGTCGTCTACCACTTGCTGTCGCTGACGCAGAACCGCCGCATCCGGGTCAAGGTGACGACGGGGGACGGCGCGCCGGTCCCGAGCGCCGTCGAGCTGTGGCCGGTGGTCGGCTGGTTCGAGCGCGAGGCCTACGACATGTACGGCATCGTCTTCGCCGGCAATCCCGACCTCCGGCGGATCCTCACCGATTACGGCTTCGAAGGCTTCCCGCAACGCAAGGATTTCCCGCTGACGGGGTATAACGAGCTGCGCTATTCCGAAGCCGAGAAGCGCGTGATCTATGAACCCGTCGACCTGCCGCAGGACTTCCGCACGTTCGACTTCCTGATGCCGTGGGAAGGCCCTGCCTACCAGCTGCCCGGGGACGAAAAAGCCAAGGGCGAGAGCCCCGGCGCTCCGACCCCGGTAAGCGGCCCGAGCGGCCCGACGCCGCAGAACGTCAAGACTCCGGCTGAAACGCCCAAGACCACCGACAGCCCTGCCGACACCGGGGCTGGCAAGGGGGCGGAGCGCGAAGCAAAAACGGAAGCCCGCAAGTCGAGCCACGACAAGGCCGTCAACCAGGTACTCAAGGACAGCGACGTTCCCGATCCCAAGCCGAAAAATACCGGCCCGCGCCGCCCTGGCGGAGGTGCTGGATGAGCGACGCCCGCACCCTCGACGTGAGCGTCGGCGCCGCTGGCCTTGCCGAAGCCGACGACCAGACGCCCGGCAACTACACAATCAACTTCGGGCCGCAGCACCCGGCCGCGCACGGCGTGCTGCGGCTGATCCTCGAGCTCGATGGCGAGATCGTCGAGCGCGTCGATCCGCATGTCGGGCTGCTTCATCGCGGCACCGAGAAGCTGATCGAGTACAAGACCTACGCGCAGGCGCTGCCTTACTTCGACCGGCTCGATTACTGCTCGCCGATGTGCATGGAGCACAGCTTCGTGCTGGCCATCGAGAAATTGCTCGGCCTCGAGATCCCGCCGCGCGCCCAGTACATCCGGACCTTGATGGCGGAGCTCACCCGCATCAAAAACCACATGCTCAACCTTGGCGCCCACATCATGGATGTCGGCGCGATGACTCCGAACCTGTGGCTGTTCGAAATCCGCGAAGACATCATGCAATTTTACGAGCGGGTGTCGGGCGCGCGCATGCACGCCAATTACTTCCGCGTCGGCGGCGTGCGCGCCGACTTGCCCGAAAAGCTGCTGGCCGACCTCGGCGAGTGGCTCGACGCCCGCTTCAAGCTGTTCGAGGACGCGATCAGCCTGGTCGCCGACAACCGCATCTTCAAGCAGCGCAACGTCGATATCGGCCTCGTCTCCAGGGACGACGCGATCGCCTGGGGCTTCTCCGGACCGATGATCCGGGCAGCCGGCCTGCCGTGGGACATCCGCCGCTCGCAGCCCTACGAAGTTTATGATCAGATGGAATTCGACATTCCGGTCGGCACCAACGGCGACTGCTACGACCGGTTCATGGTGCGCGTCGAGGAAGTGCGCCAGTCGATGCGCATCATGCGCCAATGCCTCAAGCAGATGCCGGCCGGCCCGATCGGCGCTAACAGCAAGGTGTTCCCGCCCAAGCGCGCCGAGATGAAGACCTCGATGGAAGCGCTGATCCATCACTTCAAGCTCTACACTGAGGGCTTCCACGTGCCCGCCGGCGAGGTCTATGTCGCCACCGAAAGCCCCAAGGGCGAATTCGGCGTCTATCTCGTCGCCGACGGCACCAACCGGCCCTACCGCTGCAAGATCAGGCCGACGGCGTTTTCGCACTTGCAGGCAATGGATTTCATGATGAAGGGCCACATGCTCGCGGACGTGACCGCGGTCCTCTCCGCGATCGATATCGTCTTCGGGGAGTGCGACCGGTAATGGGCGGGCAGGGGCCGATCGAGGATTTGGAAGTCCTCGCCCGCTGGCTGGGCTTCGCCTGGACCGCGGAAAATTCGCGGCAGGCGGCGGCCATCATTGCCCGCTACCCGCAGGGGCGGCAGCATTCGGCCGTCCTCCCTTTGCTAGATCTTGCGCAGCGGCAGGTCGGGGCGGAGACCAAGACGCAAGGCTGGCTGCCGATCCCGGTGATGGAGTTCGTCGCTCGCGAGATCGATATGCCCTATATCCGGCTGCTCGAGGTCGCGACTTTCTACACGATGTTCAACCTGGTGCCGGTCGGCTGTTTCCACGTGCAGGTGTGCGGGACCACGCCATGCATGCTCAAGGGCTCCGACGCCGTGCTCGACGCCTGCTACCAGCGCGGATTGAAGAAAGGTCACACGACGACTGACGGGCTGTTCACTTTGAGCGAGGTCGAATGCCTCGGCGCCTGCGCCAACGCGCCGATGGTGCAGATCAACGACGACAATTTCGAGGATTTGACCGCCGACAGCATGGGCGCGATCCTCGATGCGCTCGCGGGCGGCCAGATGCCGAAAGCGGGGCCGCAAGTGGATCGCCAGACCAGCGCTCCCGAAGGCGGCCCAACTAGCCTCAGGAAGATGGCTGAGCGCAATTACGACTATCGTTCACAGTGGGGCGCCGCGCCGGCCGGGGAAGGTCAAGCCTGATGGAAATCATGGCCGTCATCCTCGCCGTGGTCATCGGCTTCGTCGTGCTCAAGTTCATCAGCGGGATGGTCAAGTTCGCGGTGCTCGCGGTGATCCTGCTGGCGCTGTTCTACTTCATGACCGGAGGGTTTGGCGCTTGAGCTACACCGGGCCGCTAGCGGACAAGGACCGCGTCTTCACCAACGTCTACGGCTACCAGTCGCCGTTCCTCAAAGCCGCGCAGGCACGAGGAGACTGGGACGACACTGCCAAGCTGATGCAGACCGGCCAGGACGCAATCATCGACATCATCAAGGCGTCCGGACTTCGCGGCCGCGGCGGCGCCGGCTTCCCGACTGGCATGAAGTGGGGCTTCATGCCCAAGGAGCCGCCGCCCGGGAAACCCAATTTCCTGGTAATCAACGCCGACGAGTCCGAGCCCGGATCGTGCAAGGACCGCGAGATCCTTCGCCACGACCCGCACAAGCTGATCGAGGGCGCACTGATCGCCAGCTTCGCGATGCGCGCGCGGGCTTGCTACATCTACGTGCGCGGCGAGTTCATCCGCGAGGCCGAGGCGCTGTCGAAGGCGGTCGCCGAAGCCTATGACGCGGGGCTGCTGGGCAAGAATGCAGCCGGCTCGGGCTACGATTTCGACCTGTTTGTCCACCGCGGCGCCGGCGCCTACATCTGCGGCGAAGAAACGGCGATGCTCAACAGCCTGGAAGGCAAAAAGGGCTTTCCGCGTTTGAAACCTCCGTTTCCCGCGGGCGCCGGCCTCTACGGCTGCCCGACCACGGTCAACAATGTCGAATCGATTGCCGTCGTGCCGACCATCCTGCGCCGCGGCGCGGCCTGGTTCGCCGGTCTCGGCCGCGAGAAGAACGAAGGCACCAAGCTGTTCCAGCTGTCGGGCCACATCAACACGCCGTGCGTGGTCGAGGAGACGATGTCGATCAGCTTTCGCGAGCTGATCGATCGCCACGGCGGCGGAATTCGCGGCGGCTGGGACAATCTGCTGGCGGTGATCCCCGGCGGATCGTCGGTGCCGCTAGTGCCAGCGCACGAGATCATCGACGCGCCGATGGATTTCGACGGGCTGAAGGAACTGGGCTCCGGCCTCGGCACCGCGGCGGTGATCGTCATGGACAAGTCGACCGACATCGTCCGGGCGATCAGCCGCCTGAGCTATTTCTACAAGCATGAAAGCTGCGGCCAGTGCACACCGTGCCGCGAAGGCACCGGCTGGATGTGGCGGACGATGGAGCGGTTGCGCGAGGGCGACGCCACCGTCGAGACCATCGACAAGTTGCTGGACGTCACCAAGCAGGTCGAAGGCCACACCATCTGCGCGCTTGGCGACGCGGCCGCCTGGCCGATCCAGGGGCTGATCAAGCACTTCCGTCCCGAAATCGAGCGCCGTATCGCCGAGCGGGCAGGGCGTAGCCTGCTCGCGGCCGAATGATAGCAATACTGCTCTCGTTGGGCATACTTTCGTCAGAGCCCCAGACTCCGAAAGTTGAGCCGGAGAGTTCCGGATTGTTCGTGAAGAACGTGGCCACGGCGGCGATCAAGACGGGGGATCGGCTAAAGCTTGCCGGGGTTGCTCGCTGCTACGTCACGCGCAACAGGGCCGTCGCTGAGATGATGGTGCTCGACCAATGGTCGTTGCGGCGGATCGCCACCAATCAGTATCACTGGGGCCTCGGCAAAGTGAACTGCATGCCACCGGACGGGCCAAGCTATCGAGTTGACTTCCCGCCCGATCTCTTCCTGTACGCGGTCGCTGATGCCCTTGTCGGGAGCGCGAAGCGATTAAGCCTCGGCGACCTCCCCCAACGAGCCCGCGTCAAGCTCCTGACGCCAACATTGCCGCCCGGCGCGTCCTTTGCTTCCATGCCGCCAAAAGCGAGACAGCAACTCATTGCCGAGTTGACGCTCCCGGTTTTCAGCGAATGCGTCGTGCGGTCGGCGCCCGGATCGGTCGAGGCTCTTCTCAGGACCGGGATCGCATCCCAGCAGGAGGCTGCGACACTCAGCGCTCTCGGCGGCAGCCTCGGCGCGTGCGTGGCCCAGGGCGTCACGTACAGCCTGTCGCCGGAGGCCTTACGCGGCAATCTCGCACTCGCTTATTATCGACTTGCCCACGCACCGATGCTCGCTCCAGCCAACGCCGGTCAGTAAGCTTGGCATGATCTGCCTTCTCCGCGCAGGCTACGGCTATCACAGGGGTCTTGAATGAAGCTGTTCCTCGTCATCGCCATCGTCGCCATCGTCGCCATCGTCATCATATCGATGCAGCGTGGCGGCACTCGAATCACCCGCATCGAGCGCCGCCGCGAGCGCGAGGACGAAGATGTCGACCGTTAATATCGGTGCTGCTATGCGTTTGATCGGGCTCGAGATTCGGCGCTGAAAAGGGCGCGTGTGTGAGGAGAGATTTGCGATGAATAAGCCACTGATCGCGCTGGCGATGTGCGTTGGACAGACAGCCGCCGTTCCCGCGGCCGCCCAATACAGTTCGGGGCCACAATACTCTACACCAGCGCAACAAAGTCCGGTTGCTAGCGCCTCCGCCACTCAGGGCCGAGTCAAATTCGATCCTACGCGGGACACGGCACAGTCGATGCAGGGCTATGTCAGACTAATCAAGCACAGCGACTGCCTGATCGGCGCAGGCGAATCACCTGAGGGCATCCTTACGACCAATCCCAATTCCAAGTCGGAGCGGAGGAAGACGGCTCTGCTTCGCGAAGGCGTGAAGACCTGTTCGTCCAAGGGCCTCGAGAACGTTCACTCGCTGGTCCGCGGCTCGCTCGCCGAAGCGATGTACATGCGGCAGGTCCGCCAGGTCCCCGTCGTCGATGCCGCTCGGGCGCAGGCGTTCGTCAATGCGGAAAAAACCTTTCAGTCGGAGCGCGACCAGGGCGACCAGGTGATGGCCTCGGTGATGAGCTGCATGGTCGCGACCAGCCCCGACAAGGCGCACGCGCTGCTCGCCACGCAGCATGGCAGCACCGAGGAGGCGACCGCGATGGACGTTTTCTTCGCCGCTTCGCAGAAGTGCGGCGCTGGTGCCTCGCGGCCATCGAACCTCAGCCGCTCGTTCATTCGCGCGTTCGTCGCCGACTCGGCTTGGCGGTTGGCTCGCACCGCAGCGCGCTAAACCCCGAACAACCGGGTGAATCCGACCTTCCGCGCTTGCGTTAAGCGGCGCGGAAGTTAGGAGGCGACAGGCGCTTGGGGCCTCCTGCCCGGGCGTGAGCGATCACTCGTCGCCGGAGCCACCGCGAACACCATGTCCAAGGTTACCGTCGATGGCGTCGAGATCGAAGTGCCCAAGGGTGCGACGGTGCTCCAAGCGTGCGAGCTGGCGGGCAAGGAAATCCCGCGCTTCTGCTTTCACGAGCGCTTGTCGATCGCCGGCAATTGCCGGATGTGCCTGGTCGAGGTTGCTCCCGGCCCGCCCAAGCCGCAGGCGAGCTGCGCGCTGCCCGCCGCCGACGGCCAAGCGATCCGAACCGATACCGCGATGGTCAAGAAGGCGCGCGAGGGGGTGATGGAGTTCCTGCTCATCAACCACCCGCTCGATTGCCCGATCTGCGATCAGGGCGGCGAATGCGACCTTCAGGACCAGGCGATGGCCTATGGCCGCAGTTTCTCGCGCTTCGACGAGAACAAGCGCGCGATCGACGATAAATATATGGGCCCGGTGATCAAGACCGCGATGACGCGGTGCATCCAGTGCACCCGCTGCATCCGCTTCGCCGAGGAAGTCGCCGGGGTGCCGGAGATCGGTATGCTTTACCGCGGCGAGGACGCGC
>JACCSV010000049.1 GCA_013812805.1 Sphingomonas sp.
GCCCGCCGCCAGTTCAATGTCGGCACCCATGCACTCGAGCGCCCTGAGGTGGAGGTCGATCGGGCGGTCGCCGATCGCGCAGCCGCCTGGAAGACTGACGGTCGCCTCGCCGGCGCGTGCCAGCATCGGACCAAGCACCAGGATCGACGCGCGCATCCGGCGCACCATGTCGTAGGGCGCCACCGTCGAGGCGATTTCGCTCGCCTGGAGAGTCACCCGCCGCCCGAACTCGCCCTTTTTAACGCCGTCGACCATGGTCGAGACGCCGAGCTGGTTGAGCAGGTGGCCGAAGCTGTCGACGTCTGCCAACCGCGGTAAGTTGCCAAACGTCAGTTTCTCGTCGGTGAGAAGCGCGCATGGCAGCAGGGTCAGTGCCGCATTCTTGGCGCCGCTGATCGGAATCTTGCCTTCGAGGCGCTTGCCGCCCTTGATCCAGATGCTGTCCACCGCGGCGGTTTAGCGTGTGGCATGTTCAGCGCAAGGGAACCCCAATCCGTTCGCCCTGAGCGTGTCGAAGGGCTGTCCTTAGCTTTCGGTCAGAGCGAAACACCGTCCTTCGACAGGCTCAGGACTTCGGCTCGCTTATGCTCGCCTACGCCTTCTCCAGCGTGCATTGCAGCGGGTGCTGGTTCTCTCGGGCGAAGTCGATGACCTGGCTGACCTTGGTCTCGGCGACCTCGTAGGTGAAGACGCCGCAAACGGCGACTCCCTGCTGGTGGACCTGCAGCATCACCCGGGTCGCGTCCTCGATGCTCATGCTGAAGAATTGCTGCAGCACCAGGACGACGAACTCCATCGGCGTATAATCGTCGTTGAGCATCAGCACTTTGTAGTTGGACGGCTTCTTGGTCTTGGCGCGGGTGCGGGTCGCAACGCCGGTCTCGATATCCTCGAGCCCGTCGCCTCTGCCCGGGCCGTCGCCCATTGTTGTCACACGCCAATTCATACTCGGCCCCTGAATATGGCAGCGCTGCCGATGGGGGCAAGGCGGCACGTGACTCGCGGACGCATAAAAAAGGCGGCCGCCCTGGGGAGGGCGGCCGCCGGCATGCCTGACGGGGAGGGGAGGTGTCAGGCGATGATGTCGTTGAAGCGCTCGACGTTGCGGGTCGCGCGGTTCGAGATCGGCTGGAAGCTTTCGCCAACCAGCTTGACCATCGATTCGGTCATCGTCGAGCTTTCCGAGACGAAGCGGTCGAAGGCGCCGCGGACGAACTCGGCCTGCAGCTGCAGGAGGTCGGACGGGCTCTTGGCTTCGGACATCGAACGGACCGTCTCGGCAGTGCGCTCGACGTTGTCGCGGTTCTTGGCGAGCGCCTTCTGGGCGATCGATTGGACGCCGCTGGCGGCAATGCGGCTGGCTTCGACGACGGCGTCGACGTTGCCCCGTGCGACGTCAGCGAACTCTTCAGCGGCCTTGCGCGAACGCTTGGCGGCTTCTTCGCTGCGGCTGGTGGTATCGTTGACCAGCTTCTCGAAGCCGGCAGCAACCGGGAACGAGTTGAAACCGGCAAAAGCGTTGGGCTGGAAATTCATCTCGGTCGTCCTCTCGGTGCTGGTGGTGCGGCCATTACCAGCGCTGCGAGTGGCGCGAGCCTTGCCGCGGGCGGTGCTGGCCTTGCTGGCCTTGCGGGTGGTGCTTGCCTTGCGGGTCGTGCTCGCCTTGCGCTTGGTGGCGCGAGCCGGCTTGGCAGCCTTGCGTGCCTCACGGGTGGTCGCCCGGGCGGCCGCGCGAGCGGCCTTGGCAACGGTTTGCGTCTGCGCCTCGACGGCCTTGGTGGCGGTTTCCGCCGGGGTATCCTGGGTTTCGGTAGCCATGATCAAATCTCCTGTTGTGCAATGCAATATATATGTTGCACCGCACCATTTCAAGGCTTTTTTGTGCACCGCAGCAAAGGCCTGCTTGACGAGGGGCGGGGCGGCATCGCAAGAGCGGTCATGGACCAGCCCGTCGATCCCGCCACTCGACTGCGTCGCGGGCTGCTGATCGTCCTGTCCTCGCCTTCGGGCGCGGGCAAATCGACGCTATCGCGAATGCTTCTGCAAGACGACCCGCTGATCACCATTTCGGTGTCGGCGACGACCCGGCCGATCCGCCCCGGCGAGCGGCAGGACAAGGATTACCATTTCGTCGACGATGTAGAGTTCGACCGCCTGATTCGTGCCGGCGAGTTCGTCGAGTGGGCGCCGGTGTTCGGTCACCGCTACGGAACGCCCAAGGCACCCGTGAAAGCGGCGCTTAAGGCGGGGCGCGACATCCTGTTCGATATCGACTGGCAGGGCACCCAGCAGCTTCATGCGGAGATGGGCGAGGACCTGGTTCGAATCTTCCTGCTACCGCCGTCGATGAGCGAGCTCCAGCATCGCCTCCAGACCCGCGGCACCGACACCGACACGGTGATCGCGGACCGGATGGGCCGCGCCGAGAGCGAGATCAGCCACTGGGCGGAATATGATTATGTGCTGATCAACACCGACGCGCAGCGCTGTCTCGAGGAGATCCGGACCATCGTCGCCGCCGAGCGGCTAAGGCGCGCTCGCCAGATCGGCCTTGTCGCTTTCGTCCGCGACCTGATCGGCCCGCAGCACTAACTCTCCAGCAGCTGCAGGAACGAAGCGGCGGCGAAGAAGTCGAGGCGGCGGTTGGCCAGACGCTCCTCGGCTTCCGAGTCCGATCCCCACTGCTGCAGCTGCCAGCGGTCATCGACGCTGACCGCCTCCCACGCCTCCGCGACCGTCACCGCGCCTTCAAGCACCGCCAGCGCCGCTACCAGCGAGCCGCCGATGGTGACCAGCGGCGACAGCCCGGCGAGCTGGAACGGTTTGAGCGCCGCGACCGCGTGCGCGAGGTGCGCGGTCGTGGTACTCGGCTGCGCGACATGGACGATGCCGCAGGTAGTGCGAAAATCGACGTCGAAGCGCCGCCGCGCCCACTCCAGCAGCGGGTCCCAGGCTTGCTCCTGCGCGCTGACCAGCGCCCGCGGTCCTTCGGCCCGGTAACAGGTAAGATCGCATTCCCCATATTCGGCCAGGCCATTGCCGAAAGCGGCGGGGTCCGGCGCGACCCGATCGACTGCCGCATTGGCCAGCCCGGTCAGCGGCATCGAGCGCGGTTCGAACTGCTCGGGCGCACCAGCCCATTCTTCGGCAATCGCTCGGGCAAGCGCTTCCGTAGGAACCACCAGCGGCGCCCGCGCCGGAGTCCGCAGCGGCTTGCCGTCGAGCTCGATGCCCCACGCGCCGTCGCCAGGGACCGCTTGCGCCGTCTTCCAGAACCGCCTCATCTCAGCTGATCGGCCCCTGTTCGTCGGAGCTGTCGAGCCGCTGCCAATGCTTTTTCATCAGCTTGGGTGCGAACACCGCGTCGATGATGCCGAAGATGATGAGCAGGCTTCCGACCGCCGGCCAGCCGCCGGGGCGAAGCAGGTCGGAATAGAAGATAGCAACCCCGGCGAGGAAGGTCAGGAGGCCGAACAGCCGCGCCGCCATGAACAGGGCGAAGCGCTTCTTCCACACGGATTCGTCAACCATCGACCCGCTCCATTGCCGAAGCCGCCAGCGCTTCAACTTCCGCCGGAGCGTGCGCAACCGCGAACGCGCCGGCCGCGAGCAACTCGTGAGGCTCGTGATAACCCCAGGCCGCCCCAATCCCCGCGGCGTCGGCGCTTTTCGCCATCCCCATGTCGAAAACGGTGTCGCCGATAACGATGGTGGTTTCCGGCATTGCACCGGCTTCGGCGATCGCCGCCAGCGCCATTCCGGGGTCGGGCTTTGATGGGTGGCGGTCGCTGGTCTGCAGCGAAACGAACCGCGCGTGGATGCCGTGCGAACTGAGGCAGTGGCCAAGCCCGCGATCGGACTTGCCGGTGGCGACGGCGAGCAGCCAGCCGTCGGCCTCCAGCGCGTCGAGCAGGTCGAGGATGCCATCGAACAAGGGTTCTTCGACCCGCCCCTCGGTCCGGGCTCGAAGGAAGCAATTCTTGTAGGTGTCGGCGAGCTCGACATGCTCGCTCGGACTCGCCTCGGGCAGCAGAGCGGCCATCGCTTCGGTCAGGCTGAGCCCAATCACGCGCCGACAATCGGCAGCGGGCGGCAGCTGCACCGCGTGCATTGCGAAGGCCTCGGCAAGCGCGCGGTAGATGGTCGCGACGCTGTCGACGAGGGTGCCGTCGCAGTCGAAGATCGCGAGCTTGTTCACCGGCGCTTGGGCTTTTCCGGACTCCCCCGAGCGCGCCGCTCGCCGCGACGTTCGCGCCGGCGGGTCTTGGCGGCGGCCGCCACTCGCCGCTCCTTGGCTTCCGGAGTGGACGACGGGGAGGGGCGGTCGAGCGGCATCATGTCGCCGGTCAGCCGCGAGAAGCCGAGCATCTCCAGGCTCTGCTCGAAATGTTCGGGCAAATCTGCGGTTACGTCGATTACACCCTTGTCCGGCGCGTCGATCTTCAGGCGCCGGGCGTGAAGGTGCAGCTTGCGGCTGATGCCGCCGGTCAGCTGCGCGTCGACACCGCCATACTTGCCGTCGCCGACGATGGGGAAGCCGATCGCCGCCAAGTGAGCGCGCAGCTGGTGGGTGCGGCCGGTCAGCGGCTGCAGCTCGAGCCAGGCGGCGCGGTTGCCGGCGCGGTCGATCAGCCGCCAGCGGGTCTTCGCCGCGAGGCCGTTCTCCGGATCGACGTGCATCTTCTCGCCGCCGGTGCCGGGCTGCTTGGCCAACGGCAGGTCGATCTCGCCTTCCTCGCCCGGGGGCACGCCGATCACGAGCGCCCAATAGACCTTCTTGACGGTGCGGCCGGAAAAGGATTTGGAGAAGAACGCCGCGGCGCGGGCCGACCGCGCGACCAGCAACACGCCCGACGTGTCCTTGTCGAGGCGGTGGACGAGCTTGGGCCGGTTGGCTTCATCGTCTTCGAGGCCGCCGAGCAGCCGGTCGAGGTGGTTGTGGGTCTTGGTGCCGCCTTGGGTGGCGAGGCCCGGCGGCTTGTTCAGCACGAATCCGTGGGCACTCCGCTCGATGACGAGGTCGCGGACGAAGCGGGCTTCTTCGGCGCTAACCGGGTCGCGGCCCGGCTGCGGACGCGAGCTTGACACCGGCTGTGCTTCGGCCGGCGGGATTCGGATCTGCTGCCCGGCCTCGATGCGGTCGCCCGGCGCGGCGCGCTTGCCGTCGACTCTAAGCTGCCCGGTGCGCGCCCAGCGCGAGACGGTGTTGAAGCTGATTTCGGCCTGATGCCGCTTGAACCAACGGTCGAGGCGGATGCCGTCGTCGTCGTCGGTAACGATATAGGTGCGCTCAGTGGTCACCCCGCCGCGCTTAACGGACCGGCTTCGTCATTGCGAGCAGAGCGAAGCAATGCAGCCGGATTGCCGCGTCGCTAGCGCTCCTCGCAATGACGAGTGGCCCAATACTCGAAAGCCTGCCGCTGCAGCCGCCTGATGAACTTCGCCGCTTGCGGGCCTTCCCAGAGACCCTCGTAGCCGTGGATCATCGCGGCATCGTCGACCCACCAGCCTTGACCCGGCAAGCCGTCCGACTGGCGGACTACCAGTACCGCCAGCTCGGGCTCGCCAAGTGCGGCGGCTTTCTCGTCAACCACCGCCAGCACCTTGCACAGCGCCCGCATCCTGGGCCGGCTGAACGAGTGACCCAGCGCTGCCAGAAGCTCCGAGTAAGTGATCGGCTCCCCGGATGCAGCGGCGGCGATGAGGTGGGCGCGGACCTCGGCCGGGTCGGCGAGCAACCCCGCCAAACTCATTCCGGCTGATCGACCACCGGCGTCAACTCGAACACCTCGATCTTCGCCCCGTTCTGCGGCCACGGGATCACCAGCCGCCAGCGGAATGGCGCGATCCGCTCGAACACGCCGGCCACGTTGCGCCCCGGATCATCTCCATAAGCGACTGGCTCCTGCTCATCGCCAAGCGCGAGGCTGCCGAGGAAGATCATTCGGGTCGAATCGTCATCTTCCCACAGCCGCCCGGCGGGGCGCTGGCTACCGGTCTGCTTGGTAATCGCAAGCCGCCCGTCGTCGCCGATCTGGACGTAGCAGAAGAAGGGTTTGAACTTCTCGAATACGGGGGTTTTCGGGGTCTTGCCGATCCGGATCGTTCGGCAATTGTAGCTTCCGGGCGTCGGCGCCGGCAACGGCAGCGCCGCCCGCGGAGTAAGCAATTCGCCCTCGGCGGCGATGTCGCGGCGGTGCCGCGGGCGAGCCTCGGCCAGCGACTGGTGCCAGGCGAGGCCGACTCGGTTGATCCGCGTTTGGTCGGCTGCAGTCGCAATTCGGCCCCAGGTTTCGGAGACAGGTTGCGGCTCGGCCGTGACGGTCGCCGCGGCGCGCTTGGCGTCGATGTTCGAGGTGGTGCAACCGGTGGCCAGTGCCGTCACCACAATCAACGCTGCCGGACGCAAAAACTTCACGGGGGGTCCCCTGTGGCGGATACACGGCACAGCGTGGCAGCGCAGCGCGGGAGATACAACCAAGGCGCTCTTCACCAAAACCGTTCAACGCGAGTTTGCGTCGGCTCCGCGCACGCGCGGTGAAGGCGGAACCCACGGCGGTTTGCGACATTGCTATAGCGATGGGACGGATCGCCATCATCGCCATGACGATGCTCGCACTTGGCGCGTGTGCGCCTGCGACCCCCACTGGTGATCCATCACAGCCGCCTCACCAGAGGCCAAGCGCTCACCCGCCGCAGAAGATCGCATGCCCGATAACCAGCTCGTCGAACTGGGCTGCCTGGGTCAATGCGATGCCTGGGCCGAACGAGCGTCCGACCCTGATCGTCACCGGCAAAGCGACGGTGCCGACCGGCGGCTATCGCTTCGCCTGGCGCGACATGCGGGTGATGGAAAGCTATCCGGTGCAAATATCCGTCGAGCTTGAAGCCATTCCGCCGAGCGGCGGCGCGACCCAGGCAAGTCGTCACCCACGACGTGCGCGGGCAATGGCCGATGAGCCCGCCGGTGGGGTCGCTGACCATACGCTGCGGCGGCCAGACGCTGGCGGCGATTTCCCCGGTCGAAACCGCGCACTGACCTGCTAAGAAGGGCCACGGACACAAGGACGGGGGGCCTCATGCTGAACCTGGTATCACTGATCATCGGCGCGGTTGCGCTAGTTCTGGCGGTCGTCGCCTTCCTGCCGCTGCTCGGCTGGGCCAACTGGGTGATCATCCCGCTGGCGATCATCGGCGCGGTCGTTGGCATGGCGGCCAGCGGCAACTCCGGCCGCAACCTCAACCTGTTCGTGATCGTCGTCGGAGTCGTCCGGCTGATGCTGGGCGGCGGCATATTGTGAGCCGCGACCCGCGGGTGGATGCCTACATCGCCCGCGCGCAACCGTTCGCTCGGCCGGTCATGGAGCATGTCCGCGAGCGGGTTCACGAGGTTCTTCCGCAGGCCGAGGAGACGCTGAAGTGGAGCGCTCCAGCTTTTACGCTGGATGGCAAGATCGTGCTGATGCTGGCCGCGTTCAAAGCCCATGCGGCGCTGAATTTCTGGCGAGGGCAGGAGCTTCGCGGCGAGGCTTCGAGCGGAGAGGGCATGGGCCAGTTCGGAAAGCTGACGTCGGTCGCCGACTTGCCGCCCGACGCGGAACTGGAGCGGCTGATCAGCGAGGCGGCGCGGCTGGCCCGATCGGCACCAGCTCCGCGCAAGGTCAAGCACGCACCCAAGGCCGAGCCGCAACTGCACCCGGATTTCGCTGCTGCGCTCGACACGGCGCCGAAAGCCAAGGCTGTACTCGACGGCTTCAGCCCCGGCGCCCGCCGCGAGTATCTAGATTGGATCGCCGACGCCAAGCGCGACGAAACCCGCGCCAGCCGGATCGCCACCGCGATCGAATGGCTGAGCGAGGGCAAGAAGAAGAACTGGAAGTACGAGCGCTGCTGACTAGCGCTCCTTGACGTAGCGCCCGGGGGCGTCCTCGATTGCCTTGAGCTTGCCCTTGCCGGGAATTCGCGGGCCTTTCGCCAGCACCACCTTCGGATCCTGCTTCTTCAGCCACTTGATCCAATCCGGCCACCAGCTGCCTTTGTGCTCGGTCGCGCCCTCGATGAAGCTGTCGAGGGTGCCGCACGGCTGATCGTTGATCCAATATTGGTATTTGCCGGCGGCCGGCGGATTGACGACGCCGGCGATGTGCCCGGAGCCGGCGAGGACGAAGCGCTTGTCGCCGGCGAAATGGTCCATCACCTTCCAGACGCTCTCGGGCGGTGCGATATGATCCTCGCGCCCGGCCTGGATGTAGCAGGGCGTCTTGACGGTGCTGATATCGACCGAGACGCCGCCAAGCGTCACGCCGCCTTTCTCGATCAGCTTGTTCGATTTGTAGAGGCTGTCGAGATAGTCGCGATGCCAGGCGGCCGGCAGGTTCGCCGTGTCCGAATTCCAGTGCAGCAGGTCAAACGGCGCCGGCTCCTCGCCCATCAGGTAATTGCTGACCACATAGTTCCAGATGAGGTCGCGGCCGCGCAATAGGTTGAAGGTCGCGGCCATGTAGCGGCCGTCGAGATAACCTTTTTCCGCCGTCAGCTGATCGAGCATCGCCAGCGTGTCGGGACCACTAAACAGCTTGAGGTCGCCGGCCTGGCTGAAATCCACCTGGGCGGTGAGGAAGGTCGCCGAGCGCACCTTCTTCTGCTGTTTCTTGGCATGGAGGTAAGCGAGGGTCGCCGCCAGCGTCGTCCCGGCGACGCAATAGCCGACCGCATCGACGCTTTCGACGCCCAAAAGGTCGCGGATCGTGTCGATCGCGTCGAGTTGCCCCTCCAGCGCATAATCGTCGAGCGTGACGTGGGCGATGCTCTCGTCGGCCGATTTCCAGCTGACCATGAACAAGGTGACGCCCTGGTCGACACACCATTTGACGAAGCTCTTCTCGGGCGTGAGATCGAGGATGTAAAAGCGGTTGATCCACGGTGGGAAGATTACCACCGGCGTCGCCAAGACCTCTTCGGTGGTCGGAGTGTACTGGATCAGCTGGTAGAGCGGCGTCTCCTTGACCACCTTGCCGGGCGTCACCGCCAGCGTCTTGCCGACCTCGAAACCGCCCGGCGCGGTTTGCGTCAGCTGGCCCGCGGCAACGTCCTTGAGCATGTTGGCGAGGCCCTTGAGCAGATTGTCGCCGCGGGTCTCGATCGTCTTCCTGAGCACCTGCGGGTTGGTCAGCGCGAAGTTGGACGGGCTCATCGCGTCGACGAAGTTGCGGGTCGCGAACTTCATCTTCTGCCGCGTTTCCTCGTCGACGCCCTCGATGTCGTCGACCGTCCCAAGCAATTTGTCGGACAGCGCCAGGTAGCTTTGCCGGATCTGGTCGAACAGCGGATTCTCGCGCCATTCCGGCGCTGAGAAGCGGCGGTCCTTGGCCTCCGCTTTGCTGCCGGGGTCGAGCCCTACCATCTTGCCCCAGGTCTCCAGGCCCTTGGCCCAAGCTTCGGCACCGGCGCTCATCATCGCCATCGGGTCGGTGGGCGCAGGAGTGGTGCCAAAGCCAAAGGCGGGCGGGAATGCACCCCACGGCGGGGGTGCTGCAGCGGCTGTCGGCTGCGCCGTTTTGAGCCCCTCGGCCCACGCCTCCATCAGCATCTGCTGGGTGCGGCCCATCACCCAGGTCCAGTGCTGCCAATCTTCGAGGGTGGGAATCGCGTTGTCCGTTTTCTCTGTCATGCCGGCACACTTAGGCGTCATTGCGAGCGAAGCGAAGCAAT